>JAUVBO010000928.1 GCA_030591195.1 Pseudomonadota bacterium | reverse complement strand
CTCCCCGACGGCCTGCTCGAGATGCTCGGGATCTCCGGCATCGGACCGAAGACCGTCCGCCTGGCCTGGACCGAGCTCGGCGTCTCCAGCGTCGACGAGCTCGAGGCCGCCGGCCGCGCCGGGAGCCTGGCGGACCTGCCGCGAATGGGCGCGAAGTCGCAGGAGAAGCTCCTCAAGGCGATCGAGGCCTACAGCCGCCGGACCGGGCGGACTCCCCTCGGCCGGGCCCTGCCCCAGGGGCTCGCGCTGGTGGAGGCCCTCAAGCAATGCCCCGCGGCGCTGCGGGTGGAGCTCGCCGGCAGCTCGCGCCGACGCCGCGACACCATCGGCGACCTCGACCTGCTGGTGTCCGCCGACGAAGTCGAGCCGGTGATGGAGACCCTCGTCAGCCACCCCACGGTCCACGAGGTGATGCTCCGCGGGGACACCAAGTGCAGCGTCCGGCTCGAGCGCTCGGGCCTGCAGGTCGACCTGCGGGTCGTGGCGCCCGAGAGCTTCGGCGCGGCGCTGCACTACTTCACCGGCTCCCAGATGCACAACATCGCCATCCGCGAGCGCGCCAAGCGCGGCGGGCTGCGGATCAACGAGTACGGGATCTACCGGGAACCGGGCGGCGAACGGACCGGTGGCGAGACCGAGGAGCAGGTGTTCCAGGCCGTGGGGCTGCCCTTCATCCCACCCGAGCTGCGAGAGAACCGCGGCGAGATCGAGGCCGCGGAGCAAGCCACCCTGCCGCACCTGATCAAGCGGTCCCACATCCGCGGTGATCTGCACGTCCACACCAGCTCCAGCGACGGCACCGCGGACGCCCGGACGATGGCCGAAGCGGCGATCCGGCTCGGACACGAGTACATCGCGATCACCGAGCACTCCAAGAGGCTGACCATCGCCGGGGGGCTCGACGAGCAACGCGTGCGGGAGCAGACCGCGCACCTGCGCCAGCTCGAGCAGGACCTCGGCGAGATCCGGCTGCTCAGCGGCATCGAGGTCGACATCCTCGGCGACGGCACGCTCGATCTCGATCACGGCCTGCTTGCCGAGCTCGACTGGGTCATCGGCGCCGTCCACACCGCCTTCCAGATGACCACCGAACAGATGACCGCGCGGATCGTCTCCGCGATGCAGACCGGCCTGGTGGACTGCATCGCGCACCCCACGGGCCGGCTGCTCGGCGAGCGGGACCCCTACCCCGTGGACCTCGACCGGCTGCTCGCTGCGGCCCGCGACCTCGGCGTGGCGGTCGAGCTCAACGCTCACCCGTCGCGGCTCGATCTCGACGCGGCCCACTGCCGGCAGGCCCGCGACCTCGGCGTGCCGGTGGCGATCAACACCGACGCCCATGGGGTCGATCAGCTGGGCCAGCTCGACTTCGGCCTCTTCACCGCGCGCCGTGGCTGGCTCGAGCCAGACAACGTGCTCAACGCCCGACCGGTGGAAGGGGTCATCGCGCTGCGACGGGCCCGCCTCCACCACCTCAAGGCCACCTAGCAGAGCGCCAAACAGACGACCAACGCCCAAGGGAGGAGCCGATGGCGAAATACGTGCTTTCGATCGACCAGGGGACCACCGGGACCACGGTGATGATCATCGACGAGGCGATCCGGCCGGTGGCCAAGGTCAACCAGGAGTTCGAGCAGGTCTACCCGCAGCCCGGGTGGGTCGAGCACGACCCCGAGGCGATCTGGCGCTCCGTCGAGGGCGCGCTGCGAGGGGCGCTCGCGACGGCGAAGATCGACGCCAGCGAGATCGTCAGCATCGGCATCACCAACCAGCGAGAGACGAGCTTGATCTGGGAACGGGCATCGGGGCAGCCGGTACACAACGCGATCGTCTGGCAGGATCGCCGGACGGCTGACCAGTGCGCGCAGCTCAGGTCAGCGGGGCTGCAGGAGGTCTTCGCCGAGCGCACTGGCCTGGTCCTCGACCCGTATTTCTCGGGGACCAAGGTCCGCTGGCTGCTCGACAACGTCGACGGCCTACGCCGGCGGGCGGCGCGGGGCGAGCTCGCCTTCGGCACCATCGACAGCTATCTGATCTGGCGGCTCACGGGCGGCGCGGCCCACGTGACCGAAACGAGCAACGCCTCGCGCACGCTGATGTTCAACATCCAACGCCTCGGCTGGGACCCCGAGTTGCTCGACCACCTGCAGGTCCCCGCCGAGCTGCTGCCGGAGGTGCGCAGCTCCTCGGAGATCTACGGCACCACCCGCGGGATCGAGGGGCTGCCGGACGGTATCCCGGTGGCCGGTGCGGCGGGCGACCAGCAGGCGGCCCTCTTCGGCCAGGCGTGCTTCGCGCCGGGGGATGCCAAGTGCACCTACGGCACCGGCGCGTTCCTGCTGGTCAACACCGGCGCCAAGCCGGTCCGCTCGCGAAGCGGCCTGCTGACCACCGTCGCCTGGACCGTCGGCGACCGGACCGCCTACGCCCTCGAGGGCAGCGCCTTCATCGCCGGCGCCGCGGTGCAGTGGCTCCGCGACGGGCTGAAGCTGATCGAGACCGCCGGGGAGATCGAGGCCCTCGCGCGTCAGGTCGACGACAGCGCCGGCGTGGTCTTCGTGCCCGCCCTCACGGGCCTGGGCGCGCCCCACTGGCGACCCGACGCCCGGGGGGTGATCTCGGGCATCACCCGCGGCACGACCGTGGCACACCTCGCCCGGGCAACCCTCGAGGGGATCGCGCTGCAGATCCACGATCTGGTCGAGGCGATGACGACCGACAGCGGCGCCCCGCTGTCGACGTTCAAGGTCGACGGCGGCGCCGCAGAGAACGACCT
>JAUVBO010000185.1 GCA_030591195.1 Pseudomonadota bacterium | reverse complement strand
GGCCCCGCGCCTGGTAGATCGTGTTGCGTGCGGCAGCCACGGCGCCACCTAGCCGGCCGGCGATCTCGCCGCGGTTGGCGGGCGCGAGCTGATCGTCGCGCACCAGCTTCCAGTGGGCTGGCACCAGGCCGCGCTCGTCCTTGCCCGTCGGCCGGCTCGTCGGCGCCGCGGCAGCCGGAGGCCTGGCGGGCTCGGTCGTCGCGGTCGTCGCCTTGTCCGCCGGGACCTCGCCCGCAGCGGTCGTTGGCGGCCGCTGCGCCTGGCCCGGGCCGACGCGTTGCTCAGGGCAGCTCGCCAGCGCCAGGAGCACCAGCTGCAGGCCGGCGCCCGCCGTCAGTCTTGCTCGTCGATCGATCATCTGTCTCCGTTGGACCCCATCAGGCACGGTTGATCGCCCGAGCGTGCCATATGGTCCAAGAGCTGCCTCAGCGGTGGCTGCGACTCGCGCGCTCGCCGGGGGTGGCGCGGGGAGCGAGGGTCTTCCTCAGCTTCGACAGGCCGTTGCCCAGCGAGGACAGCACGCCAGCGGTCGGCATGTTGTACTCGTGGCGGCGCGGCGGCGTCTGAGTGAAGAGGTCGAGAGAAAAGCGGAGCTTGGTCCACAGCCCGAAGGGCAGCACCGCGTAGGACTGCAGCTGCTGCCAGGCGGGGGCAGGACCGAGCTCGGCCTCGAGATCCTCGAAGAGGTGCTCGACCCGCGCCCGCACCAGCGGGTTTGGCGCGAAGCGCACGCCGGCCTCCCTGGCGGCCTGGGCGTTGCGCAAGAACTCTCGCATCATCTCCGCCCGCACGCGCAGCCGCGGCGCGGCCGCGTCCTTGAGGTTGCGGTAGCCGCGCAGCGCGATCTCCACCGTGCGGAAGATCGTCGGCCCGAGGTGGTGGTACTCGCCGCGGTAGAGCTGCCGGGCGATGAGCTTCATCGTCGGCGCCGAGATGTGCGGGTGGTCGAAGGCGAGGGTGAAGCCGTCCTGAGCCAGGTGGAGGTCGCGCGCCACCTCGGTCAGCCGGCCCTCCTCTTCGAGGCGATCGTACAGCGGCGTGTTGCGGCTCGGCCCGTAGATCAGGAACTGCGAGATCGCTGGCTGCAGCCGCAGCAGCTCGGCGTACTCGCGCTCGATGACCTCCGGCGTCTGGTAGTCGAAGCCGATGATCATCGACGCCGCCGGCGCGATGCCGACGCTCTTGAGCTCATCGAACAGTTGTTCGTAGCTCTTGCCTTGCTGCTTGTCGTAGCCCGCCTGCATCCCCTCGAAGCCGATCCAGACCGAGTTGATCCCCATCTCGGCTAGCTCGGTCGGCTCGTACTGCGACAGCGCCTTGACGCTGCCGAAGACCGAGATCGTGAAGCGCTCGTCGGTGCCGCGGCAGGCCTCGAGGAACTCGCGGCCGCGGGTCTGGTTCAGCAGCAGGTCCTCGTCGTAGACGATGAACGACTCCACCTCGGGCTCGCGGGCCTTGATCGAGAGGATCGCCTCGAGCATCTCGCCCCCGCTGTGCAGGAAGCGGTGGTGCTGCCGCTCGAAGTAGTGCGAGGTCATGCAGAAGTCGCAGCCGTTGGCGCAGCCGACGCCACCGAAGACCGGCGCGCTCTTGCCCAGCAGCGGCAGCGAAAAGAGCGAGCTCTCGATGGCGAAGGCCGGCACCTGGAACGGCTTGCTGTTCGACTCGCCCAGCAGCCTGCGGAGGAAGTGGATCCCCTCCTCGCGGCAGATGATGTCGCCGAGGCCGGCGAGCTCGTCGTCGCGCAGGGCCGTGCCGTGGCCGCCGAGGATGATCTTGGTCCCCGGCGAGTGCGCGCGGATCACCGGGATCATCTTCTTCAGCTTGTGAAACGTCGGCGGGTTGAAGGTGATGCCGACGTAGTCGTAGCGGTTGCGCTTCAGCTCCCGGGCCAGCTCGCGCAGGGTGGGGTAGTGCAGCACCACGGTCGGCGCCTCGATGTTGGCGGCGATCACGTCGAGGCCCCAGTGGTAGGCGGGATCCTCGATGCGGAAGATGTCCTGGGCCCACATCAGCTGGTACAGCGCCTGGGCGGTGGTGCTGAAGGCGTCGCCGTGGCGCTTGCCGAAGGGGCGAGTGACGCTGGTCAGCAGTAGTCGAGGCTTGTCTGCGTTCATCGATGGAAGCTATTCACAACCAGCGGCGGAAATCCAGCTCTTCTGGCCGTGACATTTCGACGCCCCTCCACGACTGCCGTGCCCAAAGTCGGCCCCCACGGGGAGTACGGTGTTGGGAGAGCTGTAGATGGGTTGTTGGACCTCTGCCGCCCATCTCTGGGTCCAGAACCTCGGCGGGACCACCTATCAGGACTCGCTCGGGATCCTGGGCACTCCCCGCTCGCTGTTCGTCACGCTGCGGTACGGCGACCGCTAGACCCTGGCGCGACGCTGGCGCCCCAACACCCGGAGTCCCGCCGCGCGCTCGGCGAGCGATGGGCAGGCGTCATGCGAGCCTCTGTTGGCGGTGGCCTCTGCAAATGTGGTGGAAACCACAGCTTCTAGCCCGGGCAAGCTCCGGCGCAAACCGGGCAACCCGTGAAGGATGTCCCGTCGGCCAAGCGGCCGACGCCACCAATGGATCTGGCTACCAACCTCGTTGTCGCTGTGGACCGCTTCTTGCTGCGGCACCAGGGCTGCCACGGAGGGTGCAGCCATGAGATTCCCGCTTCTGATCGCTCTGTTCTCGATCGTCTGGTCGTCAGCTGCCAGCGCCGCCTCGGCCACCTTCAGCTGGACAGCAAACCCGCCGACCAACCTCGCCGGCTACCGGATCTACTTCGGCACCAGCACCGGGCCGCCCTACGCCGCCACAGGATCTCCGGTGGAGATCCCGCTCGCGGTCCTGGCCGACGTCAACAGCCCGTCGTTCACCGTCGAGGGGCTGCCCAGCTGCGGTCATTTCTTCTTCGTCGCCACTGCCTACGACGTCGCCGGCGGCGAGAGTGACTACACCCCCGAGGTCGAGACCACGGTCGTCGATGCGCCGGCGGGTGTGACGGTTGGGCCGGCGGCCCAGCCTGGGGCGGTGTCGATCGACTGGACCACCGGGCTTCCGGCGGGAGACTCCGGGTCGGTGGCCGGATACCGGGTGCACTACGACACGGTGCCGGTCGCGGATGGTGATCCCTACGCCGGGACGGGCGCGATCGAGGGCGACTCGCCGATCGAGACCGCCGGACCGTTGGCGCTCCACGGGCTGGCCAGCGGGCAAGCGATCTACGTCGCGGTCGAGGCCCTCTGTGCCGACGGAGTCGCGAGCAAGCGCTCCGCCGGGGCGTCGGTTGTCGTGCCTGGTCCGAGCTGTGGCAACGGCACCGTCGAGGTTGGCGAGACCTGCGACCCGCCATCGAGCTGCCCCCAGAGCTGCGACGACGGCATCGCCTGCACCGTCGACAGCCTCACCGGGAGCGCCGCCAGCTGCAGCGTCTCGTGCAGCCACGCGCCGATCACCGCCTGCGCCCCCGGCGACGGCTGCTGCCCAGCGGGCTGCGACAGCAACCTCGACGGTGACTGCTCGGCGAGCTGCGGCAACGGCACGGTCGAGGCCGGCGAGACCTGTGACCCGCCATCGAGCTGTCCCCAGATCTGCGACGACGGCATCGCCTGCACCGTCGACAGCCTCACCGGGAGCGCGGCCAACTGCAGCGTCTCGTGCAGCCACGCGCCGATCACCGCCTGCGCCCCCGGCGACGGCTGCTGCCCGGCAGGCTGCGACAGCAACCTCGACGGTGACTGCTCGGCGAGCTGCGGCAACGGCACGATCGAGGTCGGCGAGAGCTGCGATCCGCCATCGAGCTGTCCCCAGAGCTGCGACGACGGCATCGCCTGCACCGGGGACATCCTCGTCGGCAGCAAGCAGAGCTGCGGCGCGGCCTGCAGCCACGCGGTGATCACCTCCTGCATCGAGGGCGACGGCTGCTGCCCCGCCGGGTGCGAAGATCTCGACAGCGACTGCGGCGCGGTGGTCCCCCAGCGGGCGGTGATCGATCGCCTGGCGCTTGAGGGCGGCTGCGCGGTGGCCGCCGCTGCTCCCGCGTCGATCCCCGCCGTCGGTCTGTTGCTGCTCGCCCTGGTCATTCTCCTGGGCGCCGATCGACGACGTCGCCACGGCCGGGCATGACCGAGGGTCTAGTAACGGAGGATTGACTTGCACCCACTGCTAGTAAACGATGCGTTCCTAGCAGTGGGCGAGAGGCACGCCTCCTTTACCGATCACCAGCCGGCAGAGGGCCCATGACGACGCGAGAGACCGGGAGATACGAGACAACCACCGCCGGTGGAGAGCAGGTTCGGGCCTTCGTGCCCCACGCGCTGCCGCCAGCCGGTCCGGCGGTCGCCGTCGAGGGACGACTGGCCGATCGCGTCCGCGCGGCAGAGCAGGCGTTGGTGCGCCTCGAGTTGGCGGGCGAGATGGTGCCGTCGCTCGACTGGTTCATCTACGCCTTCGTACGCAAGGAGGCGGTGCTCTCGTCACAGATCGAGGGCACGCAGGCGACCTTGGTCGATCTGCTCAACTACGAGGCCGAGGCAGGGGCCGACACCGCGCCGCCCAACGACGACGTCGAGGAGGTCTGCAACTACCTCGACGCGCTGACCTTCGCGCAGGGGCAGCTGAGTGACCCTTCAGGCCTTCCGCTTTCGATGCGCCTGCTGCACGAGACGCACCGTGTGTTGCTTCGCGGGGCCCGGGGCGAGCACAAGATGCCGGGCGAGGTGCGTCGGAGCCAGAACTGGATCGGAGGCAGCCGGCCGGGCAACGCGTCCCACGTCCCACCGCCTCCGAATCTGCTGGCCGAGGTGCTCTCGGATCTCGAGCGCTACATCCACGCCGACGATCCCCTTCCACCCCTCGTGCGCGCCGGTCTGCTCCACGTTCAATTCGAGACCATCCACCCCTACCTTGACGGCAACGGGCGCATCGGCCGCCTGCTGGTCACGCTGCTGCTCGATCACTGGGAGCTCCTGACACGTCCGTTGCTCTACCTGAGCCTCTTCTTCAAGCGGCACCGCCAGGAGTACTACCGGCGGCTCCACGCGGTCCGCGTCGATGGCGACTGGGAGGGCTGGCTCGACTTCTTCCTCGACGGCGTCGCGACGATCGCCGGCGAGGCGGTGGACACCGCGCGGGACCTCTTCGCCCTCGTCGCGGCCGATCGCGAGCGTCTGCTCGTGCGCGATGGTGTGACCCTGCTCGCCGTGCAACTCTTCGAGCGCCTGCAGCGCCGGCCGATCATCTCGGCGCCGTGGGTCGTCGAGGCGCTGGGGACCACCAAGCCGACTGCGGGCCGCGCCATCGATGCACTCGTCGGCACCGGTGTGCTGATCGAGACGACCGGCAAGAAGCGCGATCGGAGCTACGCCTACCAGGCGTACCTGGACCGGCTTCGCGCCGGAACGGACCTCGGGGAGTCGTGAGCTCGCAGAACAGTGGCAGGCAATGCTCGGGCAAAGATTGAGGTGGCGATGGCTGCGGCGGCCGATCTGCTGGCTGCGCTGACCGTGCTCGATCGGAGCCGCTTCAGGCGGACGGGTCGACCAGCCGGCCGACGAAGAGAATCGCGCCGGTGGCTGGAGCCGGAAGCTGGTTCGAGGAGTGAAACGCATGTCTCGCGCCGCAGAGCTCGATGATCCCTACCGCGGGTCCTCCCGCCACTATGATCGGCTGATCGAGCCGCTGCTGGCCGCCCTGCGCCAGATCGGCCTGCGGCCCGGCCTCGGCCCAGCTCGCGCAGGGATGCAGGTGCTCGACATCGGCTGTGGCACCGGCAGCCACCTCGAGCTCTACCGGCGGGCCGGCTGTCGGGTGGCGGGGATCGATCGTTCGCCCGCGATGCTCGCCGAGGCGCGCCGCAAGCTCGGCGCTGGTGCGCTGTTGACCCTCGGCGACGGTACCCGGTTACCCTTCGGCGCGGCGACCATCGACCTGATCGTGGTCATGATGGCGCTGCACGAGATGCCGCCCGAGGTCCGCCAGCAGGTGCTGGCCGAGTGCCGGCGAGTCCTCAAGCCATCGGGGGCCCGGCTCCTGGCCATCGACTACGCCCGCATCGACCGCCGCCGCTTCCCGCGTGGGTATTTCTACGGTGCCCTGCGCTGGGTCGTCGAGCGGCTCGCCGGCGGCGACCACTACCGCAACTTCCGCGACTTCATCGCTCGCGGCGCCCTGTTGCCCCTGCTGCAGCAACACGGCTTCGAGCTCCTCGAGCACAAGATCGTCAGCGGCGGCAACATCGCCCTGGCGGCAGTCGCCCCCGTGCGCTAGCTACCAGGGGAGTCCCCCCGCCT
>JAUVBO010000131.1 GCA_030591195.1 Pseudomonadota bacterium | reverse complement strand
GAAGCCCCAGCTGAGAATGCTGGAAGAGAGCGCGAGGGGAGGGGTGTCCCGCGGGCAGCTCGCCGCCGCTCAGTCGTCGAAACCCGGGGCAACGACCGCAAACAGCTGATCTGGTTGCCGCACTTCTTCGTTGACCATCCAGGTCCGCGCTTGGTCGACCAACGCCTCGCCCTCATCTCCCCCGATCAGCTTCCCGAGGGCATTTTTGCCAGCAGCGACGTAAAGCGCAAGGCCCTGCTGCTCGAGGTTGACCAGCGCGTCGCGCAGCAGAGCCGCGGCCAGCTCTGACTGCTGCCTGCGGCAGGCAACCCCGGCTCGCAGCAGCTGCGAGTAGCCCACCAGCCAGTCCGCTCGAAGCCGTTCGAGGGTCGCGGTGTCTCGCTCGACTGCGGTCAGCAGCTCCTCGTCCGCGG
This sequence comes from Pseudomonadota bacterium, assembly GCA_030591195.1. The sequence continues at coordinate 6,581 of JAUVBO010000131.1, read as the reverse complement.
ACCGCGCCGCTCCGAGATAGCAGCGCGCACGGATGTGCGTGGTGAAGATCTTGACGATATGAATCTTGAGCAACAATGACTGCTTGAGCGCTGGCCAGCGCTGCTTCACGCCTTCGGCCGCGAGCGCTGGGTTTCCCTGGTACAGATCGATGCGGCCCCGGGCCACCAGCTCCCAGTAATGTGGCATCTGAAAGCCCAGGCCGGCCCACCGCTGCATCGCTTCTTCGATGCGCTCGGCGGACTCGTCTGGCTTGTCGATGACTAGCCAGTGCATCTGTGATTGGGCCACCTGAAAAGCGGTGACGTTGTAGACATCGCCGCGCTGCTTGGCGTCGCTGATCAGCTGTGGCAGGCGGGCGCCCAGCGCGCCGAGCTGTCCGAGCGCGACCTGCGAGGCCGTCGACCACGCATGGCAGTTCGATATCTCCCACGACGTGCCGGGGACCTGTCTGAAGAAGGGCTCAGCGAGCGCCATGCACTCCATCGCCTGTCCAAAGCGCCCACTGCAATAGGCGGCGGTCCCGGTGACCATGTGCAGCAGCCCGTGGAGGTGCGGGTGGTCCAGTTGCTGGGCCAGGTCGGTGACGGTCTCGAGGAGCATTTGGGTGCGCTTCTCGCTCTTCTTGCCGTTCATCGCGGATACGGAGACCTGGTGGGCCAGAGCTCGCGCGACGCGATACGGCTCGCCGGCCTTGAGCGAGAGCAACATGTTCTGAGTCTGGAGGTTGGCCGCGCGGAACAGGTCGTTCATCATCAGGCCGGTCGCTATCGAGTTGCAGCTGTCGATTCGGTTCAGCTCTCCGGCCGGAACATCCGAGTCCTTCCGCTCGGTGAAGCCGAAGCCGCGCAGCCGGAGCTGAATCCGGCGCCGGACCAGCGAAAACAGGGCTCGGCGGCGCGTGGGCGGCCACTTCAAGTCGAGCGCGGGCAGAACCTCGTCCAGCAGGGCGATGCCTCGCTTGATGTGGCCACCGCGAAGAAACTCTCCAGCCGCCTTCTGCTGCAACCACCGGCACTGACCGGCGTTCGCTCTCTCGGTCGCCGCGAGGAAGGCCTCGGCGGCCTCGGCGCTGTGGCCCGCGTTGGCCAGCGACTCGGCCAAGGCGACCTGCAGATCGCGGTGCTCGTCGTCGGAGAGCTTGCAGAGCTCGAGAGCACGCCGGTAGAGCTCCGCCGCTTGACTGAAGGCCAGGGTCTTGCCTGCTTGCGACGCGGCCTGCAATGCGTACCGTCCGGCCTGGGCCTGCCTTCCAGCGGCGAAGAAGTGGTTCATCAACGTCTCGGCGTCGGACTTGCCCGAGCGCTCCAGCGTCAGGCCCAGCGCGAGGTGCCAGCGGACAGCCGCTTCCGGGGTGAGGGCGTCGATGATCGCCTGTCTCACCCGGTCGTGATAGGTGTCGATCGCCTTTTCGTCCTCCACGGTCGTGGTGCGGATCAGGTGAGCGACCTGCAGGTCCCTCAGCAACGAGGGGCTGACACCGATGGGGCACACGACCTGCACGGCGATCTGCTGATTGATCGGCTTGCCGGCCACGGCGACGACCTCGAGCAACTGGCGTGCCTGCTCGGGAAGCCGTCGGTAGCGAGCGCGCAGGACGGCATCGATCGAGATCTCCGACGACAGCTGCCGGTCGTCCTGGCCATCGGAGCTCTGGAAGTGGCGCACCAGCTCCAGCAGCAGGTACGGGCTGCCCTGAGCTTCGTCGACCAATCGGTCGTTCAGCTTGGGCCGGGCATCATCGGAGAGCGGCGTCTTGAGCTGCGTGGACGCCAACTGGCGCGCCTCGTCCAAGGACAGCTCATGCAGCTGGACCTGGTGCACCGGCAGACTGTCGCCGACGCTGAACCCATCCAGCAACGCCCGCAGAAATGGGCTGCTGTGTCGGTCGTGGGTCCGGTAGTTCAAGATCAACAGCGCGGGGGGAGGGTCTGGCGGCTTCAGCACCTCCCAGAGGAGGGCAGCGCTGTCCGCGTCTCCCCACTGGAGATCTTCGAGATAGAGGATCATCGGCCACCGGTCGGTCATCCGGGACAGCAGCTCGCGCATCGCCCGAAATGCTCGGCGACGCTCCTCGTGGGGATCGGGGATCAATGTTCGTTTTGGTACGGGGGCACTGCGGATCTCGTCCACGCGCCGCAAGACCGGAAACAGCACGGCAAGCGAGGTGACATCGCGGGGGAGCAATGCCGCCGTCTTGGAGGGCTCGAGGGCCACCAGATGATGACAGAGCGCGTCCACCAGGCTATCGAGGCCCTTGTAGGGCACGGATTCGTGCTCGAAACAGCGTCCCTTGAGCACCACCGGCTGCTTGTCGTTGGGCAAGTCCCGCAGGAACCGCTCGATCAACGCGGTCTTGCCGATCCCGGATAGCCCGTGGACGCAGACCGCGGCCGGTGTGCCGTCTAGCGCAGTCCGGTAGGCTCTGGTGAGGACTGCGAGCTCCGCCTCGCGCCCGACGAAGATCGGGGCACGCTCCAGGGGCATCAGGTTGTCGACTGACGGCTCGCGTACAAGAGCAGCAGCTCCTGGCTTTGCTCGGTGACTGTCGAAGTGTTTCACCACGGCGGCCGCGTCGGGGCGGGCGGCGGGGTCGCGTGACAGCAACCGCATGCAGAGGTCGTTGAGCTTGCGGGGGATCTCCGGGTTGAGCTCGCGGGCAGCGATCGGATCTGTCATCGACTTGCTGCACAGCACCTCCATCAAGGGTCCCTCGAAGGGCTGCCGACCGGTGAGCACCTCGTACAACATCACGCCCACCGAGTACCAGTCGGTGGCCGGTGAAAGGGCCTTCTGGGTGACCTGTTCCGGGGCCATGTAGGCGCCCGTGCCAATGATGGCCCGCGCCTCGCTGGAGTCGTAGGTGTCGACGACCAGCCCGAAGTCCAGCAGCACCACCCGACCTTCGGGCGTCACCAGCACGTTCGGTGGCTTGATGTCGCAGTGCAGCTTGCCGGCGTGGTGCAGCGCCGCGACGCCCTCTGCCAGCTGAATCATCGCCGGCCCGAGCCGCTCTGGGTCGAACCGGGGCTCTCCACAGCTGTCGCCCTGCTGTGGGCGGGTCGGGGCGGCGTTGCTGGCGGCCTCCGCGATGGCCTCCATCGGCGTTGCGGCGATGGAGCCCGTCTTCGCCGTTGCGTCGACCAGTAGTGGCAAAGTTCGCTCATCCACCGGGATCGAGGCGCGGGGAGCTACATGGCTGATGAAGTCACCGCCGCGCACGTACTCCATGGTGAAGAACCACTGGTCCTCCCAGCAGTGAAGCTCGTACAGAGAGACCAGGTTTGGATGACTGATGTCAGCCAGCGAGCGGAATTCGTTCTTTAGCCGATAGAGATCCTCTGGATTGAGGTCGCGCAGGGTCTTCAGTGCCAGGTTTTCGTTTGACTGGCAGTCGCGAACCAGGAACACGACGCCGAAGCCCCCCTCACCCAGTCTACTGATGATTTCGTAGCGCTGGTTCCCCCGGAAGCTGGACGGCTCCTGCGGCATCAGCCCATCATAACAGCACTTTTGACCGTGACACGAGCGTACTCGCACCCGAGCTGGCGCCGGCCGACGTTTCCGTGCCTGATCTTCAATTCCGCAAAGCGGAACGTGATTGCAGGTGTGGGCTTCCCCAAGAATGGGGGCCGAGCCGAGTGCGGAGCTGACGAGCCCAACACGTAGCCACCAGCCGCAGCTTTGGTGGTGCGAAATCGAGTTTTAGCGGCATAGCAGGTGCTGGCCGGAACCGTTTTGTAGGGAAGCTCACAATGCACCGCTCTCGGAGCGTGATGGTTTGTTCGCCACCTTGGATCTCGGCTATCCTTCTGCGGGTCTGATGACGCGGGGCGTGGGCCGCTCCGCTGCGAGGTAGGTTTGCGCCAGCGCTTCCAACGAATAGCCATCGTCAATCGCGGCGAGCCGGCCATGCGCCTGATTCGCGCCGTGGAGGAGCTGAACGCCTCGCAGGGCTCACAGCTGCAGACGATAGCGCTGTACACCGAGGCGGACTGCGCCAACCGCTACGTCCGGAAGGCCGGCGAGGCGGTGTGCCTGGGATCGACGATGTTCGTCGACCCCGCCGACGGACAGCGCAAGAGCCGCTACCTCGACTACGCCGCGCTGAGAGAGGCCCTGGTCAGCAGCCGGGCCGACGCGGCCTGGGTTGGCTGGGGGTTCGTCGCCGAGCACGAGGCCTTCGCTGCGTTGTGCCAACAGCTGGGGGTGGTCTTCATCGGGCCGCCCCCTGCGGTGCTCGGTCAGCTCGCCGACAAGATCGCCGCCAAGCGCGTCGCGGAGCGGGCCGACGTGCCAGTCGTTCCCTGGAGCGGTGGCACCCTGGGCTCCGCCGCCGACGTCGCCGCCGCGGCGGAGCTGCTCGGCTACCCGCTGATGATCAAAGCTCGGGCCGGTGGCGGGGGCCGCGGGATCCGCGCCGTCCACGACCCGAGCGGGATCGCGTCAGCCCTCGAGCAGGCGCGCGCCGAGGCGCGCAAGGCGTTCGGCGACGACGCCGTGTTCGCCGAGCAAGTCGTCGCCCCGGCGCGCCACCTCGAGGTACAGCTCGCCGCGGATGACCACGGCAACTACTGGGCGATTGGCACCCGCGACTGCTCGGTGCAGCGTCGCCATCAGAAGCTGATCGAGGAGGCGCCGCCCGTCGGTCTTCCCGCGCATGTCGAGCCGGAGATCATGCGGGCCGCGGAGCGGCTCGCGCGGGCGGTGGGCTACCGCAACCTGGGCACCGCGGAGTTCCTCTTCGCTCCCGAGACGGGCGAGCTCTATTTCCTCGAGATCAACGCCCGGCTGCAGGTCGAGCACCCGGTGACGGAGGTCACGACGGGCCTCGACCTGGTCAAGCTGCAGCTCGAGATCGCCTCCGGCGGTCGTCTCGAGGGCTCCCCCCCCGCCCTGCGAGGGCACGCGATCGAGCTCCGCATCAACGCCGAGGATCCGGACGATGGCTTCGCGCCGAGCCCTGGCCGGGTGCGGCGGCTCCGCCTTCCCTCGGGTCCCGGGGTGAGGGTCGACCTCGGCGTGCAACGGGGAGACACCATCCCGGCCGAGTTCGACTCGATGGTCGCCAAGGTGATCGTCCATGGCCGGGACCGGGCGGAGGCGATCGCGCGCGGGCGCTGTGCCCTCGAGGAGATGCTGGTGGTGATCTCCGGCGGGCGGAGCAACCGGGGCTTCCTGCGTGACCTCCTCGACCGCCAGCGCTTTCGCGACGCAGACGTCGATACCGGCTGGCTCGACAACCTCACGACCATCGCGCCCGCTGCGCGGCCCCACGCCGAGGTGGCGCTGTTGCGAGCCGCGATCGAGGAGTATGCCCGGGAGCACCAGGCGGTCAGGGCGCGGTTCCTGACCTCCGCGGCGCGCGGTCGGCCGAGCGTGCCGGCCGAGACAGGGTTCCCGGTCGAGCTACGCTATCAGGGCGAGTCCTACAAGCTGGAGGTCTACCGCTCCGGGCTCGAACAGTACTCGTTCCGGCACCTCGACCAGTGGATTAGGGCTTCGTTCACCCCCCTGGGGTCGCACGAGGGCTCGGTCGAGGTCGGCGCGCAGCGGCACCACGTCGTCCTGCAGGCGAAGGGGGCAGAGTACCTGGTCGACGTCAACGGCGTCTCCCACCGGGTGCAGAGTGACGAGGGGTCGGTGGTTCGGGCGCCGGCGCCCGGCGTCGTCGTGTCGGTCTCGGCGAAGAAGGGGCAGCAGATCGCGCGCGGGGATCGACTGATGGTGCTCGAGGCGATGAAGGTCGAGCTCCCCGTCGTCGCCCGGGGGCCGGGGCGCATTCGGCAGGTCACGGCGGCGCCAGGGGTCCACGTTGACGCGGGCACGCCGCTGCTCTCGATCGAGCCGATCGCCGGCGGCGACGAGGCCAGCGGCGCGACGCCCGGCGTCGTCTTCCCGTCACCAGCTCCTGCGCCACTCCTCCGTGCGTCGGGTGACCTGGAGCGGATCCGGCGGGAGCGCTACCTCGACAACCTGGAGCGGCTTCGCCGCTTCGCGCTCGGCTTCGAGATGACACGCCCGGAGGTCAGCGGCCTGCTGCGCGGCTTGCGCCAGGACCGGGACGAGGTCATCGGCGACGCTGACACGGTCCGGAGTGAGAGCGAGCTGCTCGAGGTCTTCATCGACGTGATCGCCTTGCACGAGCACTCGATGGAGTTGCACGCTTACTTCTCGGCGATCGACGTCGAGGGCGACGGGCTGCCCGACGCGTTCATCACCCGCCTGAAGCGGACGCTGGCTCACTACCGCGTCACCAGCCTGGGGCGCTCGGCCGCGCTCGAGGACGCGCTACTGTGGAACAGCCAGGCCCGCCAGCGGGCCGGCCAGATGGTCCGTGTCGTCTGTCTGGTCCTCGAGCGCTGGCTCGACGAGGCGAGCCGGCCTGCGCTGCAGTCCGCGCAGGGGGAGGTGACCTCCCTGCTCGACCGGACGATGACCCTGACCCGGGACCGGTTTCCGGAGGTCTACGAGGTCGCGCGTCAGCTACAGCACCGCCTGCTTGACGCGCCGTTGCTCGAGGCCTCGCCCGCCGATGCGGGCGCCGCGCTGGCGGCCCTGCTCGGCAAGGTTGGAGGGATCG
>JAUVBO010000612.1 GCA_030591195.1 Pseudomonadota bacterium | reverse complement strand
CCTGGTTTCCGTCCAGGTCCCTACCGAGGTGGACGACAAGCCGCGCCCGCGAGTTGACCCCGTCGTCGGCCAGCACGTCGAAGAGCATCAGCGGGCCGCGCGCGATCGAATCGTCGACGGCGGCTTGTAGCCCAAAGTCGTCCCCCGTGACCTGGATCACCGTCTCGAGTATCCAGTTGAGCTTCTCGTCCTCCTTGACCGGCTCGTCCTTTGCGTCGAGGTCGTGAGCGTACACGCCGGTCTGGGTGGGCCGCTGAAGCGTGTTGACCACCAGCTGAACCAACGACGTGGTTGGAGGAGGAAGCGCCGGGCCATCAGCCTGCGCTTCGGGCGCCCCGTCGGGGGGCGCTGCGTCGGTCGACGCCCCGTCGGTCGCCGTCCGATCGAAGCTGAAGCTGCAGCCAGGCGCCCCGACAGCCAGCAGCCCAAGCATCAACAGCCAGCCCCTCGCCACCGGTCACCCCCCGAAGTCGATCGTGCAGGGCACGGCGGTGAAGCCAAAGCCGGCCGACATCGCGTCGTCGACGCCGTCACCGTCAGTGTCGATGTCCGGCTTGACCAGGATCCCGACCACCGGGCTCTCGCTGAGCTCCGTCGCGGTGATCGTCCCGTCGCCGTTGGTGTCGAACAGGTCGCCGAGCTGCTTCTTGGTGTCGGCGCTGGACCCCGGGTTCTTGTAGCTCTCGTCGACCCGCTCCGCGATCACCCTCATCAAGGTCCCGTTGACCGCCGCCATCGGCATCGCGCCGGTGATGATCCCCTGGGTCATCCCCGCGGCGGTCACCTGGGCCTCGACCCGGCCGCGGCTGAAGGGCAGCATCACCAGCTCACCCGAGACGATGAACGGCATCACCACCGCGCCGGCGGTGCGCAGCGCGCCGTCCTTGATCTCGCCATCGAGCGCAATGTCCTTGGGGCTCTCCACCGAGATCCCCAGGGTCTCCTCGCCGGAGAAGTTGTCAGCCGGGTTGCCGTCCTGGTCCTCGCCGAGGTGGGCGCGGACCCGCGCCGGCGAGTCGACCAGGTCGTCGGCGAGCAGATCGAGCATCAGCAGCGTCTTGCCCTCGGCCAGGCCCCGGTCGGCCTCGGCCTGCAGGTCGAAGCCCTCACCCATCGCCGTGAGCACGACCGCGAACACCGCGCCGAGCTGGTTGTCCACCGCGCTGTCGCCGTCGAGGTCGAGCGCGTGCTCGCCGCTGTTGGTCGGGATGCCGAAGTGGTTGATCACCACCTGCAGCACGGAGGTCGTCGGAGGCGGCCGCACCGGGCCGTCGGCGGGCGGCGGCGAGCCATCGACGGGTGGCGGCTGCCCCTCCTGGCCTGGCGCGCTGTCGGGCGTGATCATCCCGTCGCCGCTCCCCCCCGGCCGCTGCCGGTCGAGGCTCAGGCTGCAGCCTAGCGTCGCAACCATCACCAGGCAGGTCGCCACCAGGCGACCGGTATCGGTCGGTCTCACAGTCACGTTGGATAAGTACCTGTCCCCCCCAAGGATAGCACCCAATGGGCGCGAGTCAGCAACCAGGACGCCCGAGCAAGCGCGAGCCCGATCAGACCGGGGGACGGGCGAGTGCGTCCTTGCCGACGAAGCGCCGCTTGAGGTAGGTCACGGTGTCGTTGAGGGTCTCGAGGGGGTCGCGGCTGTCGAAGCCGAGCTCGCGGCGGGCCTTGGCGTCGTCGAGGTACCAGTAGTAGGTCGCCATCTCGACGCTCGACAGCTCCACCGGCGGCAGCTGGTCGAGCTGGCGGTAGATGCCGTCGATCAGCCGCGCGCCGAGCAGGGCGAGCATCTTCGGCGCCTTGAGCCGCGGGCCGTCGACCTTCGAGACCCGGGACAGGCGGCCGAAGAACTCGTCGAAGGTCCAGTTCGGCCCGCCGAGCAGGTAGCGCTCGCCCGGACGACCACGCGCCATCGCCGCGATGAACGCCCCGGCCGCGTCCCGGACGTCGACGAAGTTGATCCCACCGGTGGGGATCGCCGGCACGTCGCGCGCGAGGAACTTGAGCACGTCGCGGGTCGAGCTCAGCCGGTCGTCTCCCGGGCCGAGCAGCAGGCTCGGGTTGATCGTCACCAGCTCTGGTCCGCCCTCGCCGCAGGCCGTGGCGGCCGTGCGCTCCTGGTAGACCTTGCTGCGGTAGTAGGGCCAGCGCGAGATGATCTCCATCGGGATCGGCCAGGACTCGTCCGGCAAGCTCTGGCCCGACTCGGTCACCGCCACGGTGCCGCTGCTCGAGGCGAGCACGATCCGCTCCACCCCCTGCCGCCGCGCCGCCTCGCAGACCACCCGCGTGCCGTCGACGTGCAGCTCGTACATCGAGCGTGCGTCGTCGGGGTTGCGCGAGACCCGGCCAGCCAGGTGGTAGACGCCGCGCACGCCTTGCATCGCGCGCTCGACCAGCTCGCGGTCGAGCACTGACCCGGTGATCACCTCGACGCCGAGGTCGGCCAGCCACCGGGGCGGCGAGACCACGTCGAGCACCCGCACCCGCTCTCCCACCGCCCTGCCGGCGGCCGCGGCGAGCTGCCCAGCCACCAGCTGCTCCGTCAGGTGCCGACCGAGGAAGCCCGTGGCTCCGGTGATCAGCAGCCGCTCCGCCTTGGTCTGGGCCTTCGAGGCGATCTTCGACTGGCTCTTCGAAGCGGGGGGCTTGCGCGTCGTGGTCTTTTTCGCTGCCATCTGCCACCGGCTCCCTAGAGGGTCAACGTCTCGCCGTTCCAGGCCGCGCGCAGGGCCGCGACGTCGGGCCGCGGGCGGCCATCCCGCAGGTCCTCGACCAGCCGCTGGACCGCAGCTGCTACGAGGCGGTAGCCCTCGGCTCGCGAACGGCCGACCGAGAGCGCAACCAAGTCCTCGTAGCTCAGCAGCGGGCCGATAGCCGCGCCGAGCCGGCGCCCCTCGAACAGCCGCGCGCCCTTGGGCAACACCTCGTGGGTCCCGCGCAGATAGATCGGCAGGATGCCGACCTTGGCCTGCATCGCCAGGTAGCCGAGGGTCGGCTTGAAGTCGGTCATCGCGCCGCTGACCGACCGAGTGCCCTCGGCGAAGATCAGCAAGTTGAAGCCTCGCTGCAACACGCCCACGGCCCGCCGCAGCGAGCCATGGGCCGAGCCGCTGCGCTCCATCGGCACCAGCGAGGTGAAGTTCTCGTAGAGCAACCGCTTGTAGCGGGTGTCGAAGAAGTAGTCGGCCGCCGCCAGCGCGCAGAGCTTGTCGCCCGCGTCCCTGAGCGCCGTCTTGACCAGGCCGATGTCGAGGTGCGAGGCGTGGTTCGGCGCGACGATGAAGTTGGCGTGGTAGGGGATGTGAGCCTGCCCCTCGACGCGGGTCTCGAGGACCCGCTCGTAGATGATCCGTTGACCTCGCCGCAGCGCCCGCTTTCCCACCCGCTTGACCAGCTCGGGCACGACGAAGTCGTGCTCGCGGTCCTCGTCGTCCTCGTCGCGCCGGGCGACCTCGCGCCCGCCCGAGCTCCAGGCACCACCCCGGGCGCCGCTGTCCCGCTGGCGCTCTACCGCCGCGCCGAGCTGCTGGATGGTGGAGACCTCGGCCAGCCGATCGGCCGCCCGCAGCCTCGCCCCCGCGGCCTCGAGCGCCACGCCGAGCTCGGTGTACATCAGGCTGTCGAAGCCGAGCGCGTCGAGCCTGGTGGCGATCGAGATCCGGCCGGGCTCCTCACCGCAGACCCGCGCCACGACCTCGATCAGCCAGTCCTCCTTCGACTGGCAGAAGTCCTGGCTGCCGCTGGTGGTCTGGACCAGCTTCTCGAGCCGGAT
>JAUVBO010000238.1 GCA_030591195.1 Pseudomonadota bacterium | reverse complement strand
GGCAGCCACCTGCGACGTGTGGTGCAAGAACCTGCTCGCGGCCGCGGCGCCGGTCACGGTGACCGATTGCAGCGCTTGCATCGAGCAGCGCGCCTGCGGCGACGTGCTCCTTGATGCCGGGTCGCCCTACGATCTGTCGGCCGGCAACCCCGGCGCGTGCATGATCGAGTGCCGTCTCGGCGCCTGCGAGGGCGACGCCGACTGCTTCGATGGCCAGCGCTGCAACTACGAATACGACTGGGACACCTGGATCCAGGGCTGGGTCTGCAGCGATACGATCACCAGCCCGCGCTGACCTCTGCGTCCCGCCGATCTCGATCCGCGCCGAGCTCTCCGCCGTCCGCGCGCTGTCACAGCTTCAGCCGAGTGATCCCCGAGGGCAGCATCAGCCGCTGCCCGGCGTACGACGGATCGTCATGCGTAGATTCAGGATCGCCTTGCTCGTCGCCGCCGCCGTCTGCCTGCTGGTGGATGTGGCCACCGCCGCCAGCCCGATGCCGGCCAGTACCTGTCCGGGGCTGTTCGGCCGCGCTGTCGACCACCGGGCCAACCGCGTCCACCGCACGCGGGTGCTCTACTGGCTCCAGCACGAGGGGCGGTCGGTCACCCTGGCCCACGCCAGCGACCGCTGGCAGCGGCCGTCGCCGATCACCTTCGTCGGCGTCAAGGTCGTTGCCGCGGCGGCGCACCAGCAGGCCGAGGTGGTGCTGTCGTCTCGCCTGGCCAGCAGCGTGGGCTGCCGCCCCGGCAGCTACGCCCTCGGTCGCGACGCGTCGATCGCCGGCGCGGCGGTGCTCGGCGTGTTGGCCCAAGGGCTGCTGATCGAGCGACACGGGACGCTGCACTTCGTCGGCCGCGCGGGCGCGCAGAGGCCCAGCTGGCTGATGATCTGGGGCTCGCCCTACCAGATCGCGGTGAGCCAAGCGCCCGCCCAGGCCCGTCCGCCGTCCAGCCGCCGCCGCCACCGCCACCGTCGCTACACGCTGACCCTCTAGCGCCGTCGGCTGCGCCCTGACCCCCAACACCGCGGAGACGCGACCGCGCGAGCCGTGGTAACAACGCCAGGACCACTCGGAAGAGGTGCTGGCAATGAACAGGGTGACCCACGGCCTGGTGCTGCTCGGTCCGGTCGTGATCCTCGGAGGCTGCTGCGACCGCGGCCAGCTGTCGAGCGCACGACAGGCTGCCGGGCCGAAGGCGGCCGTGGCGAAGGTTGGTGCGGCGAGCAGCCGGATCGACGTCGAGGCGATCGTCAGCCAGCTGGTGGCGATCCACGGCGAGGCGGCGACGGCGCGGATCCGGACCGGGGTCAAGCAGGTGACCCGCATCTGGCGGCCTGCCGACGGCTCGGCCGCCGAGCTGCTGGCCTTCGCCAAGAAACACTTCGTCGCCGCCCCGAAGGTGCTGGCCGACACCTTCGCCCACCTGCAGTACGCCCTGGAGATGATCGACGGTCACGCCCACTCGGTGCGGCGGGAGCTGTCGCGCTACCAGGCCCTCGACGAGGGGCCGGTGCGTCCGATCGACGGCCTGCTGGCGATCTACACCCCGACGGCCCACCTACTCGAGGACCTGTTCTCGACCAAGATCGGCTTCGTCGCGCTGCTCAACTTCCCGGTCACGACCCTCGAGCAGCGCCTCTCGGCCGGCCAGCGCTGGTCGCGCGAGCAGTGGGCCCAGGCGCGACTCACCGGCCGCTTCGAGCACCGCGTGCCCGCGCCGGTGCTGCAGCGGATCGCGGGCGCCAAGGCCGACGTGCGAGCCTATATCGACGGCTACAACATCCACCTCGACCGCCTGATCTCGCCGGCGGGGCAGCGTCTCTTTCCGGCGGGGCTGAAGCTGATCTCGCACTGGGGCCTGCGCGACGAGATCCGCGCTCAGTACACGCGCAGGAAGCGAGGGCGCGGCCACGCGCTCGAGCGCCAGCGGCTGATCGTCAAGGTGATGGAGCGCATCGTTCGCCAGGAGATCCCAGCGGCCGTGATCGACGCGCGCGAGCTGCAGTGGGACCCGACGGCCAACCGGGTGCGGGCTGGAGCTGGCCCGTGGAGAGCGAGCCCACGCGAGCCAGACGCGCGCTATCGCCAGCTCAAGCGCGTCTTTGACGCCCTGCGCGCGGCGGACCCCTACTACCCGTCGCAGCCGACTCACATCCAGCGGGTGTTCCTCGGCGACCGCGAGATTCCCGAGGATCGGGTGCGGCGGTTGCTCGAGGCGATCCTCACCTCCAAGGCCGCGCACCGGGTGGCGGCGGTGCTCCGCCAGCGCCTCGGTCGGCCGCTCGAGCCGTTCGACATCTGGTACTCGCCCAAGGAGACGGCCGAGACCTCAACGCTCGACGCCATCACGCGCCAGCGTTACCCCGACGCCAGCGCCCTGCAGGCTGATATCCCTAGCCTGCTCGGCCAGCTCGGCTTCGACAGCAAGACCGCCGCCTGGCTCGGGACCAAGATCGTCGTCGATCCGTCGCGAGGAGCGGGCCATGCCTACGGCGCCAAGCGCCGGCACGACCAGGCCCACCTGCGGACCCGCGTCGGCAAGCAAGGCGTCGACTACAAGGGCTTCAACATCGCGGTCCACGAGCTGGGGCACAACGTCGAGCAGGTCTTCTCGATGTCGCGCATCGACCACACCCTGCTCGAGGGCGTGCCGAACACCGGCTTCAGCGAGGCCTTCGCCTTCCTCTTCCAGGACCGGGACCTCGAGCTGCTGGGCCACCAGACCTCCGGGGCGCGGGCCGAGGCGCTGCGGACCCTCGACCGCTTCTGGACCACCTTCGAGATCGGGGGGGTGGCGATGCTCGACATCGAGCTCTGGCGCTGGATGGTCGGCCACCCCGACGCGTCGCCCGCCGAGCTGCGGCAGGCGATGGTCCGCCTCGCCAAGCAGGTCTGGAACCGCTACTTCGCGCCGGTGTTGGGGGTCAAGGACAGCGTGCTGCTGGCGATCTACTCCCACATCATCGCCTATGGGCTCTACACCCCGGACTACCCGCTCGGCCTGCTGATCACCTTCCAGATCGAACAGCACCTCAGACAGGGCAAGCAGGGCCGGGGGTTCGGGCTGGAGGTCGAGCGGATGTGCCGCCTCGGCCGGCTGGCGCCAGATGTCTGGATGCGGCGGGCGGTCGGCAAGCCGGTATCCGCCGCGCCGCTGATCGCCGCCACCAAGGCGGCGCTCGAGCGGCTCTCTGCGGCAAAGTAGACTGACCGACCGACGAACGAACGCCAACGACGCGCAGGAGAAGCACCCAGTGATCGAGCTGCTGAGGACCCGCCGGAGCATCCGAAAGTACACCGACGAGCCGGTATCCGCCGCCGACCGAACCCTGCTCGAAGAGGCGATGCTCCGCGCGCCCAGCTCGCGGAGCCTCAGGCCGTGGGAATACGTCTTCGTTGACGAGCGCGCGCTGCTCGAGCGTCTCGCTGAGGCCCGGCCCCACGGCTCGTCCTTCGTCCGTGGCGCCGCCCTGGCGATCGTCGTCTGTGGCGACGAGGCGCGCTGCGACGTCTGGATCGAGGACTGCTCGATCTCCGCGATCTTCGCCCACCTGCAGGCTCACGCGCTCGGGCTGGGCAGCTGTTGGGTCCAGATCCGGGATCGCGCCCACAAGGAGAACCAAAGCGCCGAGAGCTACGTCCGGCGGCTGCTCGAGATCCCGGACCACCTGCGGGTGGAGGCGATCGTCGCGGTGGGTCACCCGGCCGAGGTCAAGGAGGGCACTCCCGAGTCTCAGCTCGATCGCGGCAAGCTCTGGTCCAACCGCTATCGCGTCAGCCCCTCACCCTAAGAGCTATGCCCCGCAGCCCGAGCGCCGGGCGGCGTCGCCCAGCAGCGCGGCTGCTCAATGCCCGAGATGGGGAATCTGCCCCTCGACAGAGCAATTGTCCCCAGCGGCCGACGCGCCCGTCGACGCTAGGTCGGCGATCTCACAAGGAACGGATCTGGCGCGACCCTTGCTTCCAAATCACGCACTCGAAAAACGAATAACGGAGGGATCCACGATCGCCGTGGGACGGGACCGGTCCGTCCGCCGGAGAGGAGCGCCTGATGATGTCTGCGAGCGAACTTCCTCTACCGTGGGCCTATGCCAGCAACGTCGACGTGCTGGTCGCTGTGGAGCATCGCCGCCGCCGCCAGCTGCTGTCGGCCGAGCTGCGAGCCTATGGACACCCGGTACGCGAGGCATACACCGGCCTCGAGGTCTACCGGTACCTGCGCCGCTGTCGTTCTCGCCGCCCTGACGAAGAGCTGCCGCTGGTCTTCGCCGACCTCGCGGTGCCCCTGCCCGGCGGCCTGCACCTGCTAGCGATGCTGCGATTCGTCGGCCTGATGGCGCCGTTCATCCTGATCATCGGCGAGGAGGATCGCGGCCTGGTGCCGACGGTTCAGCGCTTCGGTGGCGTGGCCATCGAGGAACGAGCGGTCGATCTGGAGGACCTGTCCTTCGCGATGGCCAGCGCCCGGCATCGAGCCCGGGAGGCGCTGGCGCCGGACCAGGGGGTAGAGCTGCCCGAGCGCCGTGAGCATCAGCGGCTGCCGGTGGAGATCTGGATTCGCAAGCGAGATCCGTCGAGCGCGACCTTCCACCGCTCGGCCAACCTCAGCCTCGGGGGCCTGTCGCTGCGGCAGGGCCTCCCCGAAGAGGCGGGCACCCGATTCGCACTCTCCTTCGTGTTGCCCGGCGAAGGCTCACCCGTCGAGGTGAAGAGTCGGATCGCCAACGTGCGGCCAACCGGGCGCGAGTTCATCGTCGGGATGCAGTTCCTCGATCTGCCGAGCACTGCACGACGATGCATCGCCCAGCTCGTCGACGGGCAACACGCCCTCGCCTAGAGCTCGGCCGCGAAGCGACGAGGGCCCCCGTGGCCCCTGTGAGTCAGAGTGCACAGGGGTCACGGGGGATGATGGGCCCGGTGTCTGACGAGGCGCCGGGCCCTCACGTCCGCAGCTCGACCGTCCAGTAGTCACGCCACTCGGACGGGATGTCCCGGACCTGCTGCAGCCGCATGTTGAACAGCGGCAACCAGCTCGGCCGCTGCGGCTTGGCGCGGAGGATCATCCCCGCCTCGGCCGGGGCGCGGTTGGCCTTGCGCGCGTTGCACGCCCGGCAGGCGATGACGATGTTCTCCCAGGCGGTCTTGCCGCCCCGCGACCGCGGGATGACGTGGTCGAAGGTCAGCTCGACGGTCGGCTTGCGCTCGCCGCAGTACTGGCAGCGCCACCGGTCACGCGCCATCACGTTCTGCCGTGAGAACTTCACGCGGTGCTGGTGCGGCTTGATCCAGTGGGTCAGCCGCACCACGGCCGGCATCTGCCAGTCGGGGTGGATGCTGCGGTCGTACTCCTCGAGCACGTCGACCTTGCCCCGCGCGATGTAGAGCAGCGCCTTGGTGAAGGGCACCGCGTTGATCGGCTGGTATCCGATGTCGAGTACGAGCGTCCGCTGCATCGTCTGATCCTTCTCTCTCTGGCGCTGGGGCTCAGGTCATCGATTCCGCTGCTCCGTGGCGGTTGAACCGCGTCTTGCGCTTGGGGTTGGCCAGCGACAGCAGAGGCCGCTACGCTGCTTGCCGGCGGTATGAACGATGGGCGCGGGGAGTCAACCCCCCCGCCAGCTGCTTTGCCGGGCGCCGCGCCGCTGCTGCGGCGAAGCGGCGGCAGCAGCGGGGCACCGCCGGCAGGGGCGGAGGCCCTGGTCGCGGTCGCCGGGGCAGAAGG
>JAUVBO010000021.1 GCA_030591195.1 Pseudomonadota bacterium | reverse complement strand
GTGATCCACCGGGACGTCAAGCCGGAGAACGTCCTGCTCTGCGCGCCCGAGCACCTAGCGGTCAAGGTCGTCGACTTCGGCATGGCCAAGCTGCTGAGCGACGCCGCGCCGGCGCTGACCTTCGGCGAGGACGGTGAGCTGATCTGTGGCACCCCGGAGTACATGTCGCCCGAGCGAGCACGTGGCCAGGAGGCCGCCGCGCCCTGCGATGTCTACGCCGTGGGCGTGATGGCCTACGAGATGCTCGTCGGGCGGCGACCGTTAAGCAACGATGCGCCGGTGCGGACGCTGATCCAGCAGACCACCGCCTCCGTGCCGCCGATGGAGGGGGTGGCGCCAGCCCTCGAGCAGGTGGTGCTCAGCGCCTTGGCGACGAACCCGGGAACCCGCCCGGCCGCGGCCGAGTTCGCCCACGCGCTCGAGCACTGCGTCGGTTGAGCGCCGCGGCTACTGGCAGCGCAGGGGCAGGGGATCGGGCGTCCAGGCCGGCTCGCCGGTGGTGCCGCTGACGATCACGTCGGCGCCATCGGTCTCGACCGTTCGGCGGCGGTCGCCGGCGAGGGACTGGGCGATCAGGCTGGCCACCTGGCCGGCGGTCCACGGGTCGGACCAGCGCAGGCGCCAGCGGGCGGTGTTGACCAGTGCCCCGTCGGTCGCCGCCCGGGTCGTCCGGAGGAAGGCCTGTCCGCCGCGCCAGGCCCGCGTGATCCCGAGGGGATTGTCGGAGCCAGCGGCCTGCAGCAGCCCGACCACGTGCCAGGCTTCGAGGTTCACCTCCAACACGTCCCGAGACTCGGCTGCTGGCGCGCAGGAGACCGGCGTGGCTGACCATGGCCGCCCCTCGCCGTGGAGCGCGCGGTAGCTGGTGGGCGGGTTGAAGTAGAGATCTTCGACGCCGGTCCATCCGGCGCGCTGGTAGGCCGCGAACATCAGCCGCTGGCCGACGTTGTACGGAAAGGTTGCGGTGGCCCGGCCGAAGTCCTGGGTCACGAGCGCGGCCTGCTGGGCGTCGCCAGCCGCGATGGTCTCCTCGATCTGAACGTCAAACCCCATCGCGCGCAAGGTCAGCAGGCCGTAGAGCTGCGCTTCGCCCTCGATCATGGTGCTCGTCATCAGCAACGACGAGGTGTAGTCGTAGGTCAACCGGTCGTTTTGTCCCTGCACCACGTGCACCATCTCGTGAGCCAGGGCGAAGACCCACCACAGCGCTGCGTCCTCGCTGCCGCTGGCCGCGTCGTCGTCGAGCACCACCCGCTGGCCGTCGTAGTAGCCTGCGGCTGTTGCCTCGCGGGTCGGCACGCCGAGAGTCTCGAGCACGAGATCTGCCGGGGATTTGTAGTCCTCACCTCCCTGGGCCTGGGCCTCGGCGGCGGGATCATCGACGAAGTCGATGATCGGCGCGGGGCCACTGAGCTCCGGGTGCACGCAGGCCAGAGCGCGCCAGATCCGCTGCTGGCAGGCCGCTTCGTCCACCGAGCAGAGGGTGCCCGGAGACGGGTCGGCGATGCACTGTGGGTTGTCTCCCTTGGCGCCCGCCACGCCCGGTGCCTGCTCCATGGCGCCGCACGCGGCGAGTAGCGCGAGGGCGATCAGAGTGCTCAGCAAACGCATCCCTCCGTTCAATGCACTAGGGATGCCACTCGTCTTGGTCGCTCTGTTTAGGTGATTCCAGCAGGTTATGCGGCTCTTGCGGGCTGGCGGAGTGGCCAGTGGCCGGCAATTTCCGGGGGCTTTGCACCAAGAGGCGGCGGATCGAGGCGCGAGGATGATTGTGTGCACCAGCCGACTAGACGCTGCTGAATTTAGTGATTACATGTAATTAGCAGGAGCCTCCGGATGGCACGGGAGTTGTAGTCACTGGCATCTCCACGAGTAGGAGGCTCCGATGAAGACGTCGTCTGCCCAGCGATGGCTGGTTCTGGGTCTGTTTTCGCTCGCGCCCTGGGTGGGGTGTGGCGCTCCCGACGCGGCCCATGCGCCGGCCGGTTTGGCCGGCAAGGGCGACGTCGCTGCGCCGTGCGCGAGCCTGGGGCTCTGCGTCCACGTCGATCTCTCGACCCAGCGACTCTGGGCCTATGACGACTCGGGCGAGCTGGCGCTGCAGGCCACCGTTGCCACGGGTCGTCTGGCCACGCCGACCCACGCCGGTGACTTCTCGATCACCACCGAGCGCCCGACGGCGCAGGTGATGCGCGGGCCCAACGGCGACGGCACCTGGTACGCGGTGCCGACCAAGTGGGTCCAGTACTTCCACCAGCGGCGCGCGTTTCACTCGATCGACAGCGTCGGCAACCGCGACAGCTACTTCGGCGTGCCGCGCAGCCACGGCTGCGTCAACATGCGCCTGTCGGACGCTAAGGCGCTCTGGGACCTGACCGATCCGCGCTACCAGGCCTACGGAGCGAGGGTCCCGGTCAAGGTCACTGGCCAGACGCCCAGCCCATGCCCCGGCGACGTCTGCGGCTACGGCAACTACTGCGGCGACTGGGACGAGGGGCTGTGCAAGTGCGGCGATGGCTGGATCGAGCCGCGGGAGTACTGCTGGAACACCCCGGACGCCGACACCACCGAGCCGCCCGCGCCGGGTGGCCCCTGCTGGGAGGGGGCGTGCGGCGCCAGCCGGGTCTGCGTCGCTGGCCAGTGGCGCCACGGCGAGAGCTGCGGCGACATCGTCGAGGGGCGGATCTGCGGCAGCGACGGCTGGTGCACCTGGCCGTCTTCTTCGGCCGCTACCCCTCCGCCGCGGCACTAGTCATCACGCCGACCGCTTGAGCTGCACCAGGGTCGCTCCCCAGCCGCCGGCGTCGCCGCCAGCGAGGCGGTAGCCTTCGACCAGTGGCGAGCGGTCGAGCAGGGCGTGGACCGAGCGGCGGATGTTCCCGATGCCCTTGCCGTGGATCAGCCGCAGCTGGTAGATCTCCCGCTCCTGGCAGACCCGCAGGTACTCCGGGATCAGCTGCTTGAGATCGCGCGGACGAAACGGGTGCAGGTCGAGGGTGCCGTCGATCTCGAGCTCGACGGGCTGCTCCGGGTCGAGCGCGCGATCGTCGAGGTCCTCCAGGTCTTCGTCGGGCGGGCAGGTCATCTCAGCGCCTCCGCGCCTGTAGTATAGTCGCCGCGGAACGGAGGCAGTGGATGTTCGAGCGATTGATCGTCTGGCTTCAGCAGCTCGGCCTCTCGGCCGGGATCGCCAAGGTGCTGGCGGTGGCGGCGGGGATCGTCGCCATCGCGTTGCTCGGCTGGATCGCCAACGCGGTGGCCAAGCAGCTGATCCTGCGCGCCGTGCGGATGCTGGTCACCCGCACCGAGACCAAGTGGGACGACGCGCTGCTCGAGCGCCAGGTCTTCAACCGGCTCTCGCACCTGGCGCCGGCGCTGGTGATCTACCGCCTGGTGCCGGTCTACTTCGCGTCCTACCTCGCCGCCGCGGTGGTGGTGCAGAAGCTGGTGCAGATCTACATGATCGTCGTCGGCCTGATGGTGCTCAGCGCCCTGCTCAGCGCCGTCAACGACATCTACCGGACCTTCGAGGTCTCGAAGAACATCCCGCTCAAGGGATTCATCCAGGTGATCAAGGTGGTGCTCTACTGCCTCGCCGGCATCGTCGTGCTGGCGATCCTGCTCGACAAGACGCCGCTCTACCTGCTCAGCGGCGTCGGCGCGATGACCGCGGTGCTGCTGATCGTCTTCAAGGATCCGATCCTCGGCTTCGTCGCCGGGATTCAGCTCAGCGGTAACAAGATGATCGCCATCGGCGACTGGATCGCGATGCCCTCGCATGGCGCCGACGGCGACGTGATCGAGGTCGCGCTGACCACGGTCAAGGTCCGCAACTGGGACAAGACGATCACCACCATCCCGACCTACGACCTGATCACCAAGTCGTTCAAGAACTGGCGCGGGATGACCGAGACCGGCGGTCGGCGGATCAAGCGCGCGATCAACCTCGACCTCAACTCGATCCGCTTCCTCGACGCCGGGGCGCTGGCGAAGCTGGAGAAGGTCCAGCTGCTGTCCGACTACCTCGCGGGCAAGAAGGCCGAGCTCGCCGAGCACAACGCGCGCCAAGAGGCGGACCTCGACACCAGCCTGGCCAACGGTCGGCGGCTGACCAACGTCGGCACCTTCCGCGCCTACGTCGAGGCCTACCTGCACAGCCTGCCCCAGGTCCACAAGGGGCTGACCTTCCTCGTTCGCCAGCTCGCGCCGGGCGAGCACGGCTTGCCGATCCAGGTCTACATCTTCACCACGACCACCGCCTGGGTCGAGTACGAGGCGATCCAGTCCGATATCTTCGATCACCTGTTCGCGGTGGTCCCCGAGTTTGGCCTGCGGGTCTTCCAGGAGCCCACCGGCCACGACTTCACGTCGGCGCTCGCTCGCACGGCGTCCTGACCCGTCGACCCTTAGACGAAGCGCATCATCGCCTGGCGGATCGCCTGGTCGAGCGGGCCGGGGTAGCGGCGCTGCAGCTCGGTGAGGGCCTCGGCGGCGCGGGCCCGGGCCTGGGGGATCTCGAGCTCGTCGAGGCTGCGCATCAGGCCCAGGCGGCGGCCGACGATGTACAGCTGCTGTTCCGCCTCCGGCAGGCCGAGGAACCGGTCGAGCACCTCGAGCATCGCCGGGTGATCATCCGGCAGCTTGCCGGCCACCTCCTCGAGCAGGTTGAGGATGTGGTCGCTGGTCACCGTCGAGGTCATGCCGGTGAAGCCGCCGACGAGCTGCCGGAGCTCGCGGGCGACGCCGACGTCGTCGAGGGGCTCGAAGTCGCCGCGCTGCCACTGCTCGGCGAGCGGTGCCGTGGGCGGCAGGGCCAGCGAGCGCAGGCGGACGAAGTGGGGGTCGATCGCGCGCAGCACCCGCGCGGTCTCGGTGGCATGGATCTCGGTCAGCGCCCGTCCGCCGAGCCCGGGCATCACGTACTCGGAGAGCCCGATGCCGGCCTGCTTGACCCGCTGGCCGGCCTCGATCTGCTCTTCCCCGGTGATGCCCTTTTGGGCCAGGTCGAGCACCTCGTCGGCGCCCGACTCGAGGCCGATGTGGATCCGGTCGAGCCCGGCCTCGCGCAGCGCCGTGAGCTGCTCGACCGAGCGCTTGAGCACCGTGTGGGCGCGGGCGTAGGTCGTCACCCGCTCGAGCTCGGGGAACGCCCGTCGCAGGTGGTGGAGCACCTCGAGCAGCTGGTCGAAGGGCAGGATCAGGCTGTTGGCGTCCTGCAGGAAGGCCGTCGTGCCACCACCGTGGAGGAAGTAGCCCAGCTGCAGCACCTCGCGGCAGCGGCTCTCGGCCAGCAGCGCCTGGATCACCGATAGGGTCACCTCGCCTGCTGGCCCCTCGAGCTCCACCGCCAGCTCCCGGGCCCGGGCTGCCAGCGCCGCCATGCTGTCGATGTCGGCCTTGACCTCGTCGACGGTGCGCAGGCTGAACTTCTCGCCCTTGTAGACCGGGCAGAAGGTGCAGCGGTTCCAGGGGCAGTTGCGGGTCACCCGCAGCAGCAGGCTCGCCGCCTCGTTCGGTGGCCGGATCGGTCCGACCTCGAAGTCCCAGGGCAGGGTCTTTGGTCGCGGTGCTTGTGCCGTCACGGGGATCGATTATAGCGGCGGACGGTCTCGTGTCGAACGCACTGGATCACTGGTGCCTTGCCGTTGCCAAGCGCCGCCGGGCGCGCTTATGATCTCGCCGGCCATGAGCGCGACGAACAGCATCGCAGACAGCGTCAGGGCGGCGGGGATCGTTGGCGCGGGCGGTGCGGGATTTCCGACCCACGTCAAGTTCGCCGCCGAAGGTGTCGACACGGTGATCGCCAACGGCGCCGAGTGCGAGCCGCTGCTCGGCTGCGACAAGGCGGTGATGCGCGTGCGCACCGCGGCGGTGCTGCGGGGCCTGTCGCTGCTGCGCGAGGCCACCGGCGCCGATCGCGCGGTGATCGCGCTCAAGGCTCACTACCACGACGTGGTCGACAAGGTGCGGTCGGTGGCCGCCGCCGGCTTCGACGGGATCGAGGTCGTGGCCATCGACAACTACTACCCCGCGGGCGACGAGCAGGTGCTGGTCCACGCGATCACCGGTCGGGTGGTGCCCGAGGGTGGGATCCCGCTCGAGGTCGGGGTGGTGGTCAGCAACGTGCTGACCCTGAGCCAGGTCGACGCGGCGGTCAACGAGGGCCGCCCGGTGACCCGACGGGCGCTGACCGGGGCCGGCGAGGTGGCGCGGCCGCTGAGCTGCGAGCTGCCGGTGGGCGCGCCGATGGTCGACGCGGTGCGCGCGGCTGGCGGGGCGACGGTCTCGCCGTGGGTCATCGTCGAGGGCGGTCCGATGATGGGCCAGGTGGTCGAGGACCCCGAGGCGCCGGTGACCAAGACCACCAGCGGGGTGATCGTGCTCTCCGCCACCCACCCGCTGGTGCTGCGCAAGCAGCGCAGCATCGATCGCGAGGTGCGGGTGGCCCGGTCGGTCTGTTGCCAGTGCCGGATGTGCACCGATCTCTGCCCACGCTACAACCTCGGCCACGCGATCCAGCCCCACCTGGCGATGCGCGCGCTGGTCACCGAGGGGATGACCGAGGATCCGCCGGACCAGATCACGGCGGCCTATCTCTGCTGTCTGTGTGGCGCCTGCGAGGTCTACGCCTGCACCCTCGGGCTCTCGCCGCGCAAGGTCTTCGAGTCGTTGCGCGGGCGGCTGGCCGCGGCCAAGGTGCCAAACCCTCACCGGCGACGCGAGCTTCAGCCCCACGACTTCATCGAGCGACACCGGCTTCCCCTGCCGCGGCTGATCGCCCGGCTCGGTCTGACGGACTACCAGCGGGCCGCGGCCGCGGCCGACGTGGCCCTCGATCGTGACCTGGCGGCCTCGATCCGCGCGGTGCGGCTCCCCCTGCGGCAGCACATCGGCGCCCCGGCGAGGGCCGTGGTGCAGATCGGCCAGCAGGTGGAGCAGGGCGAGCTGATCGGCGAGATCCCCGACGGCGCGCTGGGCGCCCGGGTTCACGCCTCGGTGCCCGGCGTGGTGACCTCGGTGGACCCACGCGAGGTCTGCATCGAACGGAGAGCGTGAAACGATGGACCAGCCCGCTTCTGCCGACCTGCCCCTCGCTCCGGCCCTGGCCTGCATCGAGGGCAGCAGCATCGCCCGCGGCGTCCGGATGTGCGACGAGATGGCCAAGCGGGCGCCGATCCGCGTGCTCGAGGCGGCGACCACCTGTCCGGGCAAGTACATCGTCGTCATCGCCGGCGAGACCGAGATGGTCGAGCAGGCCTACCACCGCGGGCTCGAGGTGGCCGGGCCAGCCGTCGTCGACCGGCTGCTGCTGCCCAACGCCCACCCGCAGCTGATCCCCGCCATCGAGGCCACCTCCCGCGTCGACGCGGTGGACGCGGTGGGCGTGGTGGAGACCTTCGCCGTGGCCTCGGCGATCGTCGCCGCCGACGCCGCCTGCAAGCGCGCAGGCATCGAGCTGATCGAGCTGCGGCTCGCCCGGGGCCTCGGTGGCAAGGCCTTCTTCACCCTCACCGGCGAGCTGGCCGACGTCGAGGCCGCGGTGGCAGCCGCTGAAGAGGCCGTCGAGTCGGGGCTGCTGTTGCGCACCGAGGTGATCCCCCGACCGCATCCCGAGATGGTGCGCTGGCTGCTCTGACGCCCTCGCCGAGGTGCAAGCTCTTAGACGCCCTAGGGTCCAGAAGCACAGGTCTCGGCGCCGATCTCGACGGTCGGCGCGGCGCCCGCGTTCGGGTTGATCAGCACCTCGATCTCGGCGATCGCGAAGGCCTCTTCCCAGCTCTGGTGACCGTTGTGCTCGAGCCAGAGGGCGACGTGGCGCAGGGGTAGCCCGTCGAGCTGGAAAGTGTCGGCGCCGCCGTCGCCGTCCTGGATCACGCCCAGGGGCACGGTGAGCCAGACATTCGGGTGAGGATCGCCGAGGTTGTCCGAGACCGAGTAGAGCACGCGATACTTCTTGCCCCAGTCGGCGTGATCCGAGACGTCCTGCTCGTCGCGCCAGCGGACGACGATTCGCTCGACGGTCTGCATGCCGTCGAGCGAGACCTTGACCCAGCCATCGAACGAGTCCCAGGGATTCCACCAGTCGCCGCCCTTCCACATCGTCCAGGTCGAAGGGTCACCGTCCGTCACGTGAGCCGCCGGGTGCTCATTCGGCGTGTCCTTCGAGGTCACCGCCGCGCCCTCGGCGACGTTGAGCAGCTCGGGCTCGTCGGGCTCGTCGCTGACGCCGCCGCGGGGGACGCCGGGACAGGCCCGCGAGTCCTGGGTGACGTTGACCCGGCGCGGCGTGCTCAGCCCGAGCGTCGGGTGCTTGGCCCAGACCTCGAGCACGTTGTGGTGGTCCTTGGCCAGCGGCACATCGATGCAGAAGCGTCCGGTGATCGGGTGGGCGGTGGCGATGTCCGAGGCGGAGCGTCCGCCTTGGGCATAGACCGAGGCCTCGGGGGTGGCGGTGCCGCGCAGGGCCACCGTGTCGGTGCAGACGGTGGTGGTGGTCAGCGGATCGACCGTGATCGAGACCGCGCTGGCGTCGATGTCGGCTGCCGAGGTCGGCACCAGGCCAGCGTCAGCGCCGGGGCTGCCAAACAGTGCCTCGCCCGGGACGTTCGGATCGGCGGAGCACCCCATCAACAGCCAGCCCGCCAGCAGGCCGGCCGCTCTCCAGGCGTGTCTCATCGCGAAGCTCTCCCTACGGTCCTCCGGTCGCTCTGGCTCGAGCCCTTCGGCGCCGGCCAGTGCACCTGGCGTGCCATCGACGGACGGTGGTTGGGGCGTGGTATCTACCGGTAACGACGGTGATAGCTCTGGCCGCGCGGGGATCCACTGAAGACCTCTGTTCGCAAACCAGTGGCGGCGGTTGTGACCCGTGGTGGGCGATGTACACTCGTTGGGTCACGTACGAGGAACCAAAAGGAGCCAAGCAGATGCCGGGCGACGACAAGAAGGCGGCGCGGACGACCATCGTCGGCGGTCAGCCACCGGGCAACGAGCGAGTCATGCCGCCGTCGAGCGTGCCGGTGGGGATCGAGGAGCTGCTGGCGATGGCGGCGGTCGACGACCGGTTCGCCGCCGAGCTCTACGGGCGCCGCGCCGAGGCGATCGCTGCCAGCGGGGTCTCTCTCAGGCCCACCGAGGCGCAGATCCTCGAGGCGGTGGACAGCGCCGCGCTGCGTCAGATGGTGGCCAACGTCGAAAATGCGCTCCCCGAGCCGGACCGCCGCTCCTTCCTCGGTCGCTCGGCCGCCGCGCTGCTGGCGATCGTCGGCGGTGGCGCGGCCCTCGCGGCCACCGCCGGCTGTCCGGACGGCGCGCAGAGGGTCACCGGCGCTCGCCCCGATCGGCCTGTCGCTCCGCCGCCACCACCGCCCCTACCGCAACCGACCACGCGCCCCGGTCCACCGGTGCCATCGCCGGTCACCGGCGCGCGGCCCGATCGGCCCGAGCCTCGCCTGACCCCCGAGCCGGTCAAGCCGCTGGCGGGTCTGATGGCCGAGCCTCGGCCCGACGCCGGACCGCCGCAGAAAGCCCCCGCCAAGCAGCCGCAGCGGGGTATCCGGCCCGATCGCCCGGGTCGCACCCGGGGTATCCGGCCCGACCGTCCCCGCCAGCCGAGGCCCAGCAAGGGTATCCGGCCCGACCGTCCGTCGCCCACCCGGGGCATCCGCCCGGACCGCCCGGGGTTCGACTCACTCGGCGACGACAAGAAGAAATGATCGGAGCAGAGACGTGACGCACCGACGCGACGACATCACCCTGCTCAACCTGAACATGCTCTACGTGCGCTACTTCGACGCCGTGGAGCGTGAGCTGCACGTGCCCCTCGGGCCGCTCTATCTGACCCGGACCCTCGAGGACGCGGGCAAGCGGGTCGACTTTCGCGACTACCAGGTCAGCGAGTACGACGAGCCCTTCGCCGCCGAGAGCATCTGCGACTTCCTCGAGGGCAGCGCCGACCTGATCGGCGTGTCGGTGATGGCCAACCTGCTGCCCTTCTGCATCGTCGCCCTCGAGCAGCTCAAGCGGCGTCACCCGGAAAAGACCGTGGTGCTCGGCGGGGTTGGGCCGAAGTCGGTGGAGCGCGCGCTCCTCGCGCGCTTCCCCTGGATCGACGCGGTGGCCCACGGCGAGGGCGAGCGGATGATCGTGCCGCTGGTGGAGGCTTTTACTGCCGCCGGCCGCGAGGGTGCTGATGCCCGCTTCGAGGGCGTACCTGGCCTCTACTGGCGCACCGCCGATGGCCGGGTGGTGAAAAACCCGGCGCCCGAGCGGATCACCGACCTCGACGCGGTGCCGTTTCCGGCCTGGGACCGGATCGACCTGGCGCGCTACGACGGCTACGGGGTGATGACCTCCCGCGGCTGTCCCTACCTCTGCACGTTCTGCTCGGTGGCGCCGATCTGGGGCCACACCGCCTACCGGCGCTCGAACGACAACATCATCGCCGAGATGGCCGAGCTCAAGCGGCGCGCCGGGGCCGACCTGTTCCTGTTTCAGGACGAGTTCTTCGTCGGCACGCCAGCCCAGGTGACCTCGTTCTGCGACGACCTCGACGCGGCGAAGCTCGGCGTCGACTGGAAGGCCTTCGGCCGGGTTAACCTGGCCGACGGGCCGACGATGCAGCGGATGGCCGAGAGCGGCTGCCTCGAGCTGCGGTTTGGCATCGAGTCCGGCTCGGACGCGGTGCTGCAGCAGGTCAAGAAGGGGTTTGGCACCAGCGAGGCGGTGGCGGTGGTCTCCGAGGCGGTCAAGCACTTCGCCCGGGTCGATGCGTTCTACGTCTGGGGTTACCCGTTCGAGACGATGGTCGACTTTCACCAGAGCGTCTTCCAGATGGTGTCGTTCCGGATGCTCGGTGCGCGGATCCTGCCCAGCCTGCTCTGCCTGCTACCCCAGACCGAGATCTATGCTCAGCTCGGCGACGAGGGTCGGGAGAAGCTCGAGTTCTGCCGCGAGCTAGTCCCCGAGTACATGCTCACCGGCCACGAGATCTGTCGCACCGCGCGGGTCCAGCTCGCCGAGGAACACGCGCCGCTGTTCGACTTCATCGAGCAACACGGCGATCTCTTTCCGGGCTTCTTCCACCACGATCTCGAGGGAAACGTCTGGCCCAAGCTGCGCGTGCTGCAGGAGATGGGGTTCTACCCGGCCGACAGCGACGAGGGCGATCAGTCGGTCGACTCCTGCGGTGCCCACTCGCCGCGGGTGGCCCAGGCCACCACCGCCAAGGCCCAGCTCACGGCTTCCTGAGGGGACACGGCTAGCGGCGGACGCAGACCTCGTGGACGTCGGGGTGGCAGTCGTAGCCCGGCGGGCAGGCCTCGGCCGGCTCGCCGAGGTAGCAGAGCAGCGGTCGCTCGCCGAGCTCGGGGAGGCTGCAGCCGCGGTCGCGGATCCTCGCCACCAGGTCGCGGTAGTCCTGGTTGTAGACCTCGGTCGGCGTGCGCAGGTCGGGGTTGGCAGCCTCGATCCGCGCTCGCAGCTCATCCTTGAGCGCGTTGCAGGGGTTGTCGTTGTCGCCACAGCCTCCCAGGGGACGCGTCACGATCAGGCAGGCCAGCAGCCCGAGACCAGAGGCGGACATGGGCGCGAGCGTATCACGTCGTAGGGGCGCGACCGGCCATTGACCGCCAGCCGAGAGCGCCGCACAGTAGCGGCGCGATGACCCGACCCTGGCGCTGCATCGAGAGCGTGTCGACGGCCGAGGGCGAGCTGAAGTGCCTCGCCCGCGGTGATCCCGGGCGCGACTACATGATCATCGTCGGCGGCCGGGTGCTGATGGTCAGCCACGCAGCCCGATCGGAGCAGGCGCTGGCGCAGCTGGCCTGTGAGGCGCTCGGCAGGAGGACGCCAGCGGCCCGGGTGCTGATCGGCGGGCTGGGCATGGGCTACACCCTGCGCGCGGCCCTCGACGCCTGTCCGGCGGGCGTGGCGATCGTCGTCGCCGAGCTCAATCCAGCGATCGTCGAGTGGTGCCGCGGTCCGCTCGCGGAGCTGTCCGATCGGGCCCTCGGTGATCCCCGGGTC
>JAUVBO010000227.1 GCA_030591195.1 Pseudomonadota bacterium | reverse complement strand
CACCAACGAGGTCGCGGTCAAGCTGAAGCAGCAGGGACTCTACCACCCGGACCTCGACGCCCTGTTGTCCAAGAACCTGGGCAGCGCCGCGGAGCTATTTTCGCGACTGAGAGCGCGAGGGGCAACCAGAGCGCGGGCCAGGTCGATCGTCGAGCTGGCGGCGGTCCGGCCCCTACGGGTCGACATCGAGCGGCTGCGCTCACACGACGACCAGGCCTGGTACACCAAGGGACAGCTGGGCGCCGTCTTCAGCCTTGACGGCAAGGCGTTCGACTATCGTTGGCAGCTCGGTGACGCGCTGCAGCGACTCTCGGCCGAGTGGCGGCTCAAGCCCGACCACAAGCTGAACAAGATCCACAACCAGGTGCTCAACGCCAAGCTCCAGCACCTGTTCACGGTGTTCGCCCGGCCCGCCGTCGTCGACGCTCGCTAGCGCCTCAACCCTTGTACTCCATCAGGCCGCGCATCACGCCCTGGGCCTCGGCGGCGATCTCCTCCTGCTCCTGGTGTTCCTCGAGGCAGGTCTCGCACATCCGCACCGTCTTGCGGTCGACCTTGACCCGGGTGATCTCGTCGCTATCTTCGCCACACTGCTGACACTTAGCCATTGATCCTTGATCCTTCCACTCGCTGGTCGACGGTCTCCGCCAGGGCGCCGAGCAGCGCCCCTGCCGAGACGGGCTTGGTGATGTAGCCCGTCATTCCGGCAGCCAGGCAACGCTCGCGGTCGCCCTTCATCGCATAGGCCGTCATCGCCACGATCGGCACCCGGGGGTCCTTGACCCGCGTCGAGGCACGTATCCGACGGGTGGCATCCAGCCCGTCGAGCACCGGCATCTGCACGTCCATCAGGATCGCGTCGAATCGCTCGATCTCGAGCACCCGGATCACCTCGCGGCCGTCGCCAACGACCTGAACCAGGTGGCCTCGTTTCTCGAGCAGGCGCCTGACCACCCGCTGGCTGATCGGGTCATCCTCGGCGACCAGAATCCGCAGCGGCTTGAGCGTCACCGGATCGGCCGTTAGCGTCGCTGCGGGCTGCTCCTCCGCCGCCGACGCGGCCTCGAGGCAGATCGCGAAGCGGAAGACCGATCCCTGCCGCAGTGCGCTCTCGACGGTCAGCTCGCCGCCCATCTGGCGGACCAGCCGGCGGGAGATCGGCAGCCCGAGGCCCGAGCCGCTGGCCGCTGGATCGAGCTTGACGAAGGGATCGAAGACGTCGTCCCGCTGGTCGTGCGGTATACCGGGGCCGGTGTCCCGCACGGCGAACGTCGCGTCCACCGCGCCGCCGAGGGGCTTGGTCGACAGCTCGATGGTCACCTCGCCCCGCTCGGTGAACTTGACCGCGTTGCCGGCCAGGTTGAGCAGCACCTGACGCAAGCGATCGGCGTCACCCATCAGCTCCTGCGACGTGCAGTCGCCGACCTCCGGACGCAGGCCGATGCGCTTCTGGCACGCCGTCGGCGCGAGCAGGGCTACCACGTCTGCCACCAGCTGGACCGGGTCGAAGCTCGCTCGCTGCAGCTCGATCTGTCCCTGATCGACCTTCGCCAGATCGAAGATATCATCGAGAATCACCACCATCGACTCGGCGCTGCGCTTGATCGTCGTCGCGTAGTCTCGCTCGGTGCTCTCGGGCTCGGACTCTTCGACCAGCAGGCCCGCCATGCCGAGCACGCCATTCATCGGGGTCCGGAGCTCGTGGCTGACAGTCGCCAGAAAGCGGTCCTTGGCGGCGCTGGCTTGGTTGGCCTCACGGATCGAACGATCACGGATCCGCTCGTAGAAGTGTGTCATCAGCATGATCATGACGTAGGCGGCGATCAGGCGGACAAACAGCTGCGGCGTGTAGGGCTCGATGCCCGAGCCGAGGCTGATCGCCACCGCCGTCACCAGGCCCACCACCGAGCAGATCATCCCCACCGACTGGCCGCAGAGAAAGTGCGCCAACCCCGGCAGGATGAACAGCCAGACGCCCTTCTCGCCGGCCTCGCCGCCCGCGACGAACAGGCTGCCGAGGTGCATAGCGATCACCGCGGTCACCGCGATGAAGACCGGTCGCCCGTCGGGCAGTCGGCGTAGCACCAGCGCGGCGATCACGAGCACCCCCACCGATCCGAGATCGCCTGCAGCCTCGGTGAAGTCCCCCTCCAGCAGGTCCCCGGCGCCGAAGATCAGCAGCAGCGGAATACCGACGGTCATGAAGAGGTAGAGCAGCAGCCGCCGCTGGCGATCGTCGTCGGTGAGCCGGCCGTGCACCGGCCCGTAGAGCAAGCGGTCTCGCGTCGGACTGCGCGGCTTGGGCTGGAGCGACAGCGTACTCTCCCTGGTGAGCAGCAGCACCGAGGATTTTCGCTCACTATCCGGCAGCACGCAACCGAGCGCACGCGGTGGCGAGCCGTCAGTAGGACTTGAGCAGCATCTGGTTATTGGGTGACCGGGTCTCGCCAACGGAGCTGACGCGAATCGCCGCCTGAGCCCCCACCGGACAACGGAACTGGCAGGTGCCGCAGCCGATGCAGCGCGCGGGGTCGAGGTAGGGCAGGTGGACCTTGACCTTGCTGCCATCCTGACGCTTGACCTCGGCCTCCTCGATCCAGATCGCCTTGGGCGAGACCGGGCAAACCTCCTCGCAGACGATGCATGGGGTGCCCATCGCCCACGGCAGGCAGCGGCCGCGGTCGTAGAACGCCGTGCCGAGCTTGAGCGGCTTGCCGTCGGGCGGCTTGCCCAGGCGATCGGCGATGGTGAGCGGGGCGATTGCGCCCGTCGGGCAGACCTGGCTGCAGAGGTTGCAGTCGGGCGAGCAGAAGCCGACATCGTACTGCAACACCGGCGTCCAGAGCCCCTCGAAGCCGGCCTGGAGCGCCGCCGGCTGGATCACCCCCGTCGGGCAGACCCGGGTGCAGGCGTTGCACTTGACGCACTTGGCGGCGAAGTCCACCTCGCCAAGGGAGCCCGGCGGACGGATCACGTCGTGGCGCGCCCCCTGCTCGACGCCGTGGCTGGTGCGGAGCACCGGCGCGAGAACCGCGCCGCTGGCGAGGGCGATAACGGTCCTGCGTCGCGACAGGTCCGGCGCCGGCACCTCGCTGGATGTCGCCGGCAACAGCCCGTAGCTGAGCGCGCCGTCCTGGGGGCAGGCGTCGACGCAGTTGAGGCACATCACGCAGTCGCTGAAGCGCAGCTCGCCCTGCGGGTCGCAGGCGCCGTGGCAGTCGGCGGCGCACTTGCCGCACGCGATGCAGGCCCGCTCGTCGCGGTGGATCCGCAGCAGCGAGAACTTCGCCAGCAGGCCGAGCAACGCGCCGAGCGGGCAGAGCACCCGGCACCAGAGCCGCATCACCCAGCGGTTGGCGAGCAGGATCAACACCAACAGCCCGCCCACCAGCCAGCCGCCGGCGTAGGTCGGCTGGGCCGCGTAAAGCGGGGCCCCCGAGAGCTGAAGCCCGGGGAGCACGGTGACGGCCATCGTCCGGGTGATCAACGCGATCGGATCGAGTAGCCCGACCTGCAGCAGACCGAGGGCCGAGAGCACGAGGAAGCCGACCAGCAGGTAATACTTGGTCTGGTAGACCGGCCGCCAGCGGTTGGCCTCGACCCGCTCCCGCTGCTTGAGCGGCCAGCGCAGGGCGCTCACTCCGTGGTTGAGGATCCCCAGCGGGCAGATCCACGAGCAGAAGAGCCGCCCGAAGACCAGCGTCAGCAGCACCACTACCAGCGCCAGCGCCATGCCCGAGAAGACCACCTGGCTCGACAGCGCCGAGGCGAGGGCGAGCAGCGGGTCGGCCTCGAGGACCAACGAGACCGGCAAGCGCCCGACGCGGCCGGTGCCGGCGAGCAGCAGCAGAGCGAAGAACAGCAGCAGGAAGAAGATCTGATAGATCCGCCTGATCGTCAGCCAGCGCACGATCACCCGACCTTGATCTCGAGCGGGGAGAGGGACGCGAAGTCGATCACGCCCAGCATCTTGCGCTCGCCCTTGACCAGCCAGCCGAGCTGCGACGGATCGCCCTCGAGCAGGGTCACGCCCCAGGCGTCGGCGGCCACCGGATCGAGGCTCACCGCCAAGGCGTCGCCAGGCTTGACGTCGGCGAGGCTCCCGCCAGTGGGACCGTTGCGTACCAGCAGCCTGGTGGCGTCGACCACGGTCAGCGTCGGCCGCATCAGCGCGGCCAGCTCGGCCACCGAGTCGTCGATCCGTTGGTGCAGCCGGTTGCGCTGGCCGCCAAGAATGCCGTACCAGTTCTTCATCCCGATGGTCGCCCGGGTCAGCGAGTGGTGCTTGGCGATCGGCACGTTGATCACCTTGTTCGCCGTGACGAACGGCTCGAGCACCGGCCAGCGGCCGAGCTTACCGGGGATACCAACCATCACGTAGCGAGTCTGGCTCGGCAGCACCACCCGACCCCCGGCGGCTCGCACCGCCTCGGCGATGCCGCTGCGGGCGAAGCAACGCTCGGGGTTGTTCACGGGGCAGTCGGTGACGATCACCTCCTTGGCGCCCGCCTCCCGACAGGCGCGCACCACCGCGCCGACCACCCGCGGATCGGTGTTGGCGGCCTGCTCGGGCTTGCGCTCCCAGCCAACGTTCGGCTTGACCAGCACCCGGTCACCCGGCTTGACGAAGCGCTTGATCCCACCCATCCGGTCGAGAGCAGCGCGCACGTTCTTCGCCGGGTCCTGCCCCCGCGCGATCACCATTCGCGGCGACGTCTTCGGCACCTCGACGCGGTGGTCGGGCACGGTCCGGTCCGCCTCACGGCGGGAGCGCACCGGGTTCTTGCCGTCGTAGAAGGCGTAGGTCCCGATGCCGGCGGCAGCGGCGACCATCGCCGCGCTGCCGAGCCGCACCAGCACCTGACGCCGCTCGGGGTCGATCTCCGGCTTGCCTGCCGCCGGCTCCTGCGGGTCCCTCTTCGTCGAATCGCCCATGACCTCGCCAACGCTCCGGCTACTGCTTACCCTTCGCCTCGTTGCTCGGTGGCGCGCCTTGCCCGGCCTCGCCGGCCGCCAGCAACCGCTGTCGGACGGCCGCGGCGGTCGCTGCGTCGCCCGGGCCGATCGCTCCCCACAGACCCGCGGGCGTGGCGACGAAGAAGGCCACCGAGCCGTCGGTCTTCACTCGCACCAGCTTGACCGACGCTTCGCCGAGCTTGGTCGACGCCTCCTCGACCTTGGCGCCCTCCGCGCTGGCGAAGTGCTTGGCCACAGCCGCCAGCCGCTGCTCGCTCGCGCCGCGGTCAGCGAGGGGCACCAGCAACAGCCGGTACTCGGCGCCGGCCTCCTTGCCGCCCACCCGGTAGCGAGCGACGTATGCCCCCGCGAGCCCGGCGATACCGTCGAGCGGGGGCAACGAGAACCCGGCCGACCGAGCCACCCGCTCGGCAGCTGGCATCCGCCCGAGCGCGGCGCGGACCTGCTTCAGCGCCGCTGGCTCGGCGGGCAAGGCCTTGGCCAGCGCCGTGGCCAGCTCCCGCAGCGCCTGGTCGGCCGCCTCGCCCTCCTCGTAGCCGGCGAGCTTGAGGTAGAACCGGCCGCGCCAGAAGTTGAGGCTGCCCGATGCGAGGTAGCCCTCATCACCGATCGCGATGAAAGAGTAGCTCGGGTCGCGCTCCCGGGCATACATGCCGAACTCCTGGGCGACGCTGCCCATGTCGTACGCGTCCACCGTCACCGGCTCCTTCTGCCCGGCCTTGCGGTACTCGCCGCCGAGCGAGTAGCGATACCCGGCGGCGATGTAGGGCGGCGCGGCCCCATTGATCCGGTCGAAGAGCGACTTCTGGTTGAAGCGCTTGATCGGGCCAGCAGCCTGCCACCCCGGAGCGGGACGCGGCGCGAGCCGCACCTCGCCGTCGGGCACCTT
>JAUVBO010000900.1 GCA_030591195.1 Pseudomonadota bacterium | reverse complement strand
CGCTAGCAAGCCGACCACCAGCGCCACCATCACGCCGCGGCCTCGCCGCCGCCGGGTGGCGACCGGAAGCGGCAGGTGGTCGACCTGCATCGTCGACTCGTCGGCGAAGGGCTCCGCGACCAGATCTTGGTCCGCGGAGGAGTCGGTCGTTCCCTGAGGCAGAGTCTCCAGGTGAGCGATCGCGACCCGCGGCACGTCCTGGTGCCGGGGCGGGGCCGCCTCGACGACCTGCTCGCGCTGGAACTGCATCGTCCGCGCCACATCGAGCGGGGGCGTCGAGTCCGCTCCGACCCTCGGAGGTGGTGATGGTGGCGGTGGTGGTGGTGCTGCTGCTGCCGATACGCGGACCGGGGGCGGCGCTGGCGACCGCAACCGATCGTCGGTCATCGTCTCCACCTCATCGGTATCCCGAGGACCGCGCTCGAGCGCCGAGGCGATATCGCTGAACTCGTCCCACCACTCGCCCGAGTTGGAGAGGGTCACTTCGCCATCGGCCTCCGCCATCGCCTCGAGCTCGGCGGTGGTCGGCAGCTGCATCTGCTTGGTGGTGCCATCGGGCTGCAGCAGCTCGACGGCGATCGCGCGCAGCTCCTCGAGCAGCGCCTCGCAGCTGTGGTAGCGCTGCTCGGGATCCTTGACGAGGCAGGTCTCGATCACCCGCCGGGTGCGCGGCGACGGGGCCTCGACCAGCGGCGGCGGCTCCCGCTCGCAGTGGGCCAGGGCCACCTCGAGCGCGGCGCCCTTGAACAGCGGCCGGCCGGCGAACATCTCGTAGGCCAGGCAGCCGATCGAGTAGATGTCGGCGCGGCCGTCGACCTTCTTGCCCTGGACCTGCTCGGGTGCCATGTAGGCCGGCGTGCCGTAGGTCACACCCTCGATGGTGAAGCCCGCCGACTCGGTGACCTTGGCGAGGCCGAAGTCGAGGATCCGCACCACCTCCCGGGTGCGCCCCGACTGGATGTCTTCCTGCGGGACGAGGAAGATATTGTCCGGCTTGAGGTCGCGGTGAATCACACCCGCCGCGTGCGCGGCGCCGACCGCGTGGCAGGTCGCGGCGAGGATCGGGATCGCCCGCGAGACCCGCAGCTTGCCCTGGCGCAGCACCTGAGCCAGGGTGCGTCCTTCGAGCAGCTCCATCACGTAGAACGCGTGACCCTGCTCCGTGCGGCCGATATCGGTGACGCTGACGATGTTCGGGTGGTCGATCCGCGAGGCGGTGACCGCCTCGGCCTCGAAGCGACTGATGGTCCGCGCGTCCCGTCTCGCCTGCGCGTTGAGCAGCTTGAGGGCGAAGCGCTTGCCGAGCGCGGTGTGCTCGACCTGATATACGGTGCCGTAGGCGCCGGCTCCGACTCGCCGCTCCACCCGGTAGCGGCCGGCGATCACCTGCCCGGCTCCCAACTCGCCCTCGGAGCCTGCTCCTGCCGCCCGGGGCGATCCTGGAACAGTGGGTCTCATTGAATCGAATGCTTGCCCGACAATGGGCAGTCCCTCAAGTTGTTAGCATACCACGACTGCGACCGAAGCCTCATCCAGCCCCCGGATCGGGATCGAGCAACCGCTCGAGCTCGGCCAGCATCCGCCCCAGCTCTGCCGCGAGCGCGGCGGGACCGGCGCGATCGAAGACCTCGACCAGCGAGCGGTAGTACCACACCGTTCCCTCCCGTCCACCCCTGAACCGCGCCCAGAGCGCCTCGCCGAGCTCACGGTAGTCGACGACGATCGAGCGCAGGTTGTGCAGCTTGTCCGACGCCGAGACCAGGCGCACGGACGCCGATGCCCCCGGCAGGTGGGCCAGGTAGGCCTCCTTGCGCTCGCGCCAGGGCGGCTTGGGCTGCTGGTCGGTGTCGGTGCACCCAGCGACGATCTCGGCCACCCGCGCGCCGAACGCCTCGCGGATCATCTGCCAGGTCTGGTCGCCGCCCTGGTCTTCCACCGCGTCGTGCAGCAACGCAGCCACCGCCTCCTCTTCGTCGGCGCCGTGCTCGAGGGCGATGCTACAGGCGCCCAGCAAGTGGGCAACGTAGGGGACACCGCTCCCCTTGCGACGCTGGTCGCGGTGCAGCTGAGCTGCGCAGACCAGCGCTCTCTCGAACGCAGCTTCGGGCATCATCAGACCTGGATTCTACGCGGGGAAGGTGGGAACGGCTACCGAGGTCGTCGAGGCGCCCTAGCGGGCGCGGCGACGGAAGATCATCGCCAGGCCAAGGAGCAACAGCGACAGGCCGGCGGCGTTGCCGGGCGCGCGACCGTCGAGCTGGCAGTCGCAGCCGCCGCCGGTCTGGACCGGCTCCACCGGCTCCTGGCAGGCACCGTTGATGCATGGGCCGCCGTTGGCGCAGAAGGCCCCGACGCCGTCCACCGTGCCGTCGCAGTCGTTGTCGATGTTGTCGCAGACTTCCTGTGAGCCCTTGATCTCGCCGCTGCAGGCTCCCCACTGGCCGTTGGTGCAGACCTGGCTGCCGGGCTTGCACTGGCCCTGATCGACGCCGCAGGGGCGGGTCTCACCGTTGGTGCAACCGCAGCCCTCGTCGACGGTGCCATCGCAGTCGTTGTCCGCCCCGTCGCAGGCGGTCTCGGTCGGCTGATAGACCTTGCCCACCGACTGGGCCTGCTGCTGGTACTCGGCCGTGTTGCAGGCCTGCCAGCCAGCGGCGCCGCCGCAGCCCGCCGTGGCGCCAGCGCAGACGCCCTGCTGGGTGCCGCAGAGCGGACCCTTGATCCCGTCGTCGGCGATGCCGTTACAGTCGTTGTCCTTGCCGTCGCAGACCTCGGCGGTGGCGAGGCAGGCATCGTCGGTCGGCCCCTCGCCGTCCTTGTTGGTCGTCACCCCGTCGGGCGGGAGCTGGGCGTCCTCG
>JAUVBO010000695.1 GCA_030591195.1 Pseudomonadota bacterium | reverse complement strand
GTTCGCGGAGGATCGCCCCCCGCGCTCCCCGGGCGCTCGCCAGGCCCGGCGAGGCGGCCACGGCACGCTCGGCGAGGCCGAGGGCCCGGTCGCGCAGGCCGACCGCGTGGTAGCAGCGAGCTAGCCCTTGCAGGCCATCGGCGTCGCGCTTGTCGCCGGCGATGACCCGCTGGAAGTAGGCTCCCGCCAGCAGCGGCGAGCCGGCCCGCCAGTGCAGGTGCCCGAGGGTCCGCAGCAGCATCTGCCGCTGAGGCAAGCCCCGGACCACCACCGCCAGCAGCTCGATGGCGCCGGTCACCGGCGTCGGGTAGAGGGCGGGATCGAGCGGGTTGGGGTGGACCGCCGCCACCCGGGTCAGCGACCGGATCGACGACGGCGAAGGGGCCCGCATCAGCGCGTCTCCCACCAGCAGCACCGGGCGAGCCCCGCCCACGGCCACGGCCTCGGCGAAGCGACGGCGCGCGTCGGCCAGGCGGCCGCGCCGCAGCGCCGCGCGAGCCGCCCAGTAGAAGACTAGCGGCTCGGTGCTTCCGCGGGCGATGGCTCGCTCGAGCTGGCGGTGGGCGTCCTTCCACCGACGACCGCTGAGGGCCACCAGCCCCACCAGGGCATCGAGCTCCGGCAGCGGCTGAACCCGGCGAGCGCGGACCAGCGAGGTCACGGCCCCGCCGAGGTCGCCAGCGACGTGCTGTCCCACGGCGCGGCTGACCCAGGCCCACAACTTGGGAGGCGACGTTCGATCGCCAGCCGCCTCGCCGCTCTGGACCACTAGCGCCACCAGCAGCGTCACCCGGGCGAGGCACGACGAGCGAAGGGGCGTCGACACGGGCTACTCGTACTCCGGCAACAGACGCTCGAGGGCGACGTCGAGGTCGATCCCTCCCTGCCCTTCGCCCTGGGCCTCAAAGGTCAGCTTGACCGACTCCCCCTCGGACCGGTCGCGGATCAGCGCCAACGCATCCGCGGCCGGAAGGTCGGTGACGGATCGGCCGTCGACGGCCACCAGCAGGTGGCCTCGCTCCACCCCCTTGTGGGCCCCGTCGCTGCCCTCGAAGACATCGAGCACCACCATCCCGTCCGCCGCTGCTGCCCTGCAGAAGCTGAACCCTGGCAGCAGGTACTCGTCCGGGTCGATGTGCGGTCGATCGAGGTAGCGCTGCAGCAGCAGGCGCCTGCCGGGGTAGTCGATCTCGACAGCGAACTGGCGCAGCAGGCTGCCGCCGATCAGCATCTGTACCGGCCGACCGACCTCGGCCCCCAAGGCGGCGAAGAGGTCGGGGTTGTCGAGCACCAGCACCGGGAGGCTGGTGACGCTGACCGGGCCGAGGCGCAGCTCGCGCAGGCGGGTGACCTCGGCGTCGACCACGCCGTCGACCACCTCCACCGTGGCGCAGCAAAGGGCCGGTCGGTCGCTGCCGCCGAGTCGGTCGAAGAGGGTGCGACTGATCGCCGTCAGGCTCGCGCCGGTATCGACCATTGCCGTGCTGGCGCTCCCTTCGACGATCGCTTCGGTCACCACGCGCGTGGCGGGCGCTGGCAGCGGATCGGCCACCTCGGCCAGCTGCAGCAACCCGCCCCCGAGCAGCTCCACGGCCACCACCCGGGCCGATTCGAGGCCCTCGGTCTGCTCGAACAACCCGGCGCCGGCCTCCGCCGGCTGGTCGTGGAGCACCACCCGCTGGCCGCGGTAGTCGAGGCCGAGCCGGAAGTGGCCGAACAGGTCGTGCCCGAGCAGCCCGGCCGGTACGTCGCCAACGCAGACCGGCTGGGCCGCCTGGCGACGGACGACCGCGAGGTCGAAGTCGACGAAGCGCAGCCCGAAGGCGTCGAGCTCGACGTTATTCAACCCGGGAGCCAGGCCGCCGAAGCCGCTGCTGTAGAGCAAGGTCAGCGGCAGCCCGGTGTCCACCAGCGCTAGCTCTCGCTCGCTGCCGTCGAGGCTGACGTCGATCCAGGGGACCCACTGGTCGACCAACATCGGGCCCAGCCGGCCGGGCGTGCCGACGTAGGTGATCCCGGCGTCGTCGCCGCTGCAGGCCGCTCCGAAGAATCCGAGCGCCGCCGACGCCAGCGCCGCCAGCAACACTGCTCGCGACCGGTTCCCTGCCCTCATCCCTTCCACAATAGCCCGCATCCGGCGCCCGCGCAGCACACGTCGGGACTCGAGATCCTCCCGCCCGTTTTCTTCGGTTTGGGCATGTGATAGACAGAGGCTTGGTACCAGCCTCGAGGAGCTCGACGATGAACGGTGCGGAGAAGAGGACCTGCGAGACGATCGAGCGGACCCTGGCCGAGAACAAGGCCTTCCGCAAGATCGAGGACAAGATGTACGTGGTCAAACAGGGCTCGAGTTACGTGATGGTCAACGTCGTGCCCTGGGGAGACGATCGCGCGATCGTTCGCTGCGTCGCCCAGTTGGTCAAGGGCGTCCGCATGGATGGCGGCCTGGGGCTGCAGCTGCTGTCGCTCAACGCGGTGCTGCGCTTTGGCGCCTTCGCCTTCGTCAAGGAGGGGGACCTGGTCCTCTTCCTGCATTCGATCCTCGGCGGCGAGACCCTCGACTCGGAGGAGCTGGTGTCGACGATCAGGGACGTGGCGCTGATCGCCGACGACTGGGACGACAAGATCATCGAGCACTTCGGCGGTCAGCGGATGCAGGACCTGCTCGAGGAGAGCGCCCTGGCCAACATCCTCTCCGAGGAACCCGACGGCTTCAGCTGGCAGTAGCGGACGAGCCTCATGCCTCCCGCCCGCCAGGGTCACCGACGCCTGGCGCTGCGGCGACGGAACAGCGATGCCGTCGTGCCCCAGGACCGACGAGGCCCGAGCCCGACGAGGCCCTGCTACCGACGTGGTCCGAGACCGACGCGGCCCAAGCCCGAGCGAAGCGAGGCCGTTGTGGGGTGAGCGAGCGGAGCGAGCGAGGGGGCTTTGCGAACTCACCATTGGTCACGTTTCTCCGTTGAAAAGTTGAGTGTTGCGTGATCTACGCTGTTCATGGAACAGCGAGTCAGCGATTGGGCAAAAGCAGAGTTCGGTAGGGCTGCCTTTGGGCACCTCGCGCGACAGCGGTGCCTTGTTCGCCTCGGCAGGCTCATGGCGGCGCGGCCTGCGTCCCGCGTGACGGAGTTCTGCCAAAGCTCGGCCGATAGGCAGTCCGCCTACGGGTTCATCGAAAACGCGGCGATAGAGCCCGAAGAAATCACGCGGTCGGCAGCTCATGCGGCGCTGGAGCGCAGCAACTCTGCGCGAGCAGACTTTGCTTTGGTCCCCGTCGACGGGACCAGCGTGCTGGTGACCGACCGAAATGGTGACAAGGGGTTCGGACGGGTCGGGAAACACAAGTCTTCAAGAGGGCTTCAGGTTCAGACAGCGTTGTTGCTCGACGCCGAGGGAACAGCGCTCGGCGTGCTTGCCCAGCGATATTGGGCTCGCCCCGCGCCAGTCAAAAAGAAGACGCGTTCGAAGACCGATAGACG
>JAUVBO010000769.1 GCA_030591195.1 Pseudomonadota bacterium | reverse complement strand
GCTCGCCGCCAGCGCGACGGCCTTGCGGAGCAGCAGGCCGGCGCAGCGCCGCCGCTGGTCGCTGTCGCCGAGATCGGCGATCGCCAGCAGATCCTCGAAGAAGTGGTCGCGAGCGCGGGTCAGGTGCGCGGGATCGTCGAGGTGCCGGGCGGCGTGCTCCGTCGCCCGGCCGCGCTCCTCGTCCGACATCTCGCCCTGGCGATAGTAGTCGAAGGTCGCGAGGTGGTCGGCTAGCCCCGCGTCCTCCGCGGCCCGCGCGAGCTCGGAGCAGAGCCGCTGCCGTCGTCGCGGATCCATCGAGTCGCAGAGCGAGCGGCGCAGCAGGTCGCCGAGAAACTCGAAGTCATCGCCGAGGAAACCCGCGTCCCGCAGGGCCTCGAGGTTGGTGTCGCAGTCCTCGTCGATCAGCGGCGCCATCATCGTCACCGAGTGCATCAGCGCGTACTTCTCCAGCGCCACCTGCAGCAGCGGCGAGGCGGACAAGGCGCGCTGGACCTGGTTGAGCAGCATGTCGCGCAGGGTGCTCGGCGTCCGCGCCAGGCACAGGCGATCCTCGTCGTCGGCCTCCATCGCCTTGACGTACTCGGCGATGAACAACGGGTTGCCCCCGGTGGCGCGGACCAGCACGTCGAGCTGGGTGTCGGTCAGAGCGGCCTCGTCCGGGTGGCTCGCCGTGGCCACCGCACGGGCGAACTCCCGCGCTGCCTCCCCGTCGAGGTTGTCGAGGATCACCTCCTCGCCGGTGGAGAAGAGCGGCGCGGTGCCGGAGTAGGCGACGAAGCTGCCCGCCTCGACGAACAGCGGCGCGAGCCGCTCGAGGAAGTCGGCGCTCTCGCGGTCGATGTTCTCGCCGTTGTTGATGATCAGCGCCGCCGGGATGCCGAGCAACCGGCCTTCGAAGTAGTGCAGCGCGTCGAGCAGGTCACGCTCGCTCTTCGGGGTGCGCCCGATCGCCCGCCCGTACAGCTCGTCGTCGGAGACCGCCCGGCAGACCTTCTTCACCAGCTCGAGCACGGTGCGGTAGGGATCGTCGCGGTAGTATGGCGTGCAGCGGACGCCATAGGTCCGGTGGCGCTGCTCGAGGTCGCTGGCGAGCCGGGCGAGCAGGCGATCCTTGCCCGAGCCGAGCTCGCCGACGACGTTGACCACCCGCCCGGCCCCGGGCGCCCCGATCGCCGCCTCGGCGCTCGCGCGCAGGGCGGCGAGCTCGCGCTCGCGCAGCACGAACGAGTCGTCGGTCGCGCCGAGCCCGACGATGCTCGAGAAGTCGAAGAAGATCGAGACCGTCTCGTCGAGGCCCTTGAGCCGGCGACGATCGATCTGGTAGCCGCGCACCAGGCGAGCCACGCGATCGTCGTCGAGCAGCTCGCGGGTGAAGCGGATCCGGCGCCGTCGACCGCGCAGCTCCGAGCGCTGGTAGTCGAGCGCGCCGCTGGCCTTGATCCGCGCGGCGAGGTTGACCGAGCTGCCGATCGCGTCGTACTGGCCGAGGATCGGTCCGCAGAGGGCATCGCCCTTGTGCATCCCCGCGACCACCGACCGGCGGCTGAGGCCGTACTTCTCGCAGAGCATGCCGTGCAGCTCGTGCACCGCAGCCATCGCCTCGAACGCCTTGAGCGCCGCGTCGTCGCAGACCCGCGGCGCACCGAAGAGAAACAGCGCGTCGTCGGCCTTGAGCTTGGCCACCAGGCCCTGACCATGACCCTCGACCAGCTCGCGGACGCCGAGGTAGAGCTCGGTCAGCGCCGCCCGGGCCCGCTCTGGCTCGGGCGCCGAGCCGTCATGGGGCGCGACCCAGCTGAAGGCGCTGCGGATCAGCGGCAAGTCGGAGAAGACGATCACCGGCGACAGCAGCTGGCTGCGCGCTCGACGCGGCACGCTGGCCGCGAAGGAGCCGATGTAGGCGCCCTCGTCGAGGGGGACCTCTGCGGCCGAGGGGCGACGGCGCGGCGTCCCTCCGGGGGTGTGGTCGCTGGTGTCTCCACCGCGGCGAGAGGGAAAGACCCGCTTCCAGAAGCCACTCGCTGGCGGCGACACGTCGACCTCGGGTAGCTCCTCGGGGGCGATGGTGAAATAGGGGCCTTCGTCCCCCTCCTCCCGGGTGGTACCGCGCAGCGGGAAGGTCACCGCGATCCGCCCGCCAGTCGAGCGCCGCTCGATGGCGCGTGCCCCACGCAGGGCGCTGCCGGCGGCGAGGTAGATCCGGCCCTGGTCGTCACCCGCGACCAGCTCGTAGAGGCGCCCGTGGCTGACGCCGATGTCGAGCTGCAGGCGGTGGCTGACACCGTCCGGCGTCCGCGCCAGCGCGCGCCGGTGGGGCTCCACCTCGCGGCAGAAGCGCACCAGGTCGTCGGCCTCCTCGAAGGTGACCATCAGCGCGTCGCCCTCGACCGCGACGATGTTCCCCTGGTGACGCAGCGCCGCGTTGGCCGCCGGCACCAGGATCCGCTCGAGCTCGTCGACCAGCTGGCCGAGGCCGCGGTCCTTGTGCTGGGAGATGATCTGCTCGGCGAAGGCGGTGTAGCCCGAGACGTCGAGGTAGGCCGCCAGCACCCGGGTCATCCGTGGCTCGCGGCAGAGCTGTTCCCGGTGAAGCAGCGCGTTGCGCGGCAGCGAGAACGGCAGGCTGGGCGTGGCTTCTCGAGGCGGCATCCAGCAATGACCTTGGTTGTAGCGATTCTACCATCCACCCGCCCCTGACGTTGGCTATCATCTTCCGGTGGACCAAGAGATCGACTCCCCAGGGAGCTGGGCCGACCTGACGCGCGCGTGG
Source organism: Pseudomonadota bacterium (assembly GCA_030591195.1). The sequence continues at coordinate 443 of JAUVBO010000769.1, read as the reverse complement.
TCCGCTGCGGGAGCCCGGCAGCAGACCGCGCGCTGGCGCTGGCAGGGGCTGCGGGCTGCCCGAGCCGAGCTCGAGATGATCCCTCGTCCGGCGCTGAGCGCCGCCGTCGAGGTCAGCGCAGCGCGCAGGCTGCTGGCGGCGAGCCTCGGTCGGCTGCGTGCCTGCGCCGACTGCATCTCGACAGAGCGCGGTCGGCGACGGATCAGCGGCCGCCACGGGCCGCGGCCTGCGCCGGCCCCGACGCCCTGGACTGGTGGCCGTTGCTGCGAGGCACGCACCGACCAGCTCTTCGACGAGGTCGAGCTGCTGCTGCTCGCGATCGACGGCGTCCGGCCGGCCGATCTTCGCCCGGCCCCGCCCTCACGAGACGGCGCGCGGGGCTGTGTCTTCCGCCGGGTTGACGGCTGCGCGCTGGGGGCTCCGCTGCGGCCGACGGTCTGCGT
>JAUVBO010000243.1 GCA_030591195.1 Pseudomonadota bacterium | reverse complement strand
GCTCGAGGACGCTTCTCGCACCTGCGGGTCAGCCTTGGCAAGCTCGGCGCTGACCGGCTGCGGGGCACGCTCGACCTCGACGCCGCGCGGCAGATCTTCGCCGTCAGCGGCGTCAAGGCCAAGGCCCTCGGGGGTCGCGTCACCGGCACCGCCCGGGTGGACTTCGCCGAGCAACACTGGCGAGCCACCGCGGAGCTCTCCGGCATCGACCCCGGGCGGATCGACCGGCGCCTCTCCGGGCAGCTCGGAGGGCGGTTGACATACGGCGGCAAGCTCGGCGGCCACAGCCGCGGCGTGCTCGTGGCCGACCTGACGCTGCTCCGCAACCGTGGTCGTGGACGCCGTGATGCGCTGCCGCGGCAGATCGAGGTCAAGGGTACGGCCCACGTCAGCCCTCCGCTGATCGACCTGGCAGGGATGACGGTCAGCGCCGAGGGAGTCAGCGCGTTGCTACGCGGGTCGGTGAACCTCGACGAGAGCCGGGCCAACCTGCGGGTGCGGATCAACGCGCCTCGCCTCGATCGGTGGCTGAAGCGGCGGCGCTTGCTGCCGGTGGCGCGCTCGCTGGTGGCGGAGGTGCACCTCGCCGGGCGTTACCCCCGGCTCTCGGCCAGCGGGGACCTCACGGCCCGCGGGGTGGGCTACTCAAACCTGCGGCTGCCACAGCTCAAGGCGGCCGTGCGCTTCGACGGCGGGACACTGCACCTCGAGCGGATTCGTGCCGACGGTCATGGTGGATCGATCCGCGGCGTGGGGGGGGTGCAGCTGTTCGCCGGGGCGCTCGACCGCCCCCTCGCTCGTCCACGGGTCCACGCCCAGCTGAACCTCAAGGGCATCGAGCTCAGCAAGCTGCTGGGCGTCTCGGTGGAGCAGCTTTCCGGCCGGGCAGCGGGAACGGTGGCGCTCAGCGGAACCCTCGACGACCCGTCGGGGACCGGCGACCTGCAGGTATCGGGCCTGACCCTCGGGGGAGAGAGGTTTGGCCGCGCCAGGGCTCGCGTCGGGCTGCTGTCGGATCGCCTGACGGTCTACACCAGCGAGGTGCAGCCGGTCGGCGGTGGCAAGCTGCGCCTCTGGGGCGACCTGTTCTTCGATGGCCGGCTGGCCGCCCGGGCCAAGGCCACCGCGTTGCCGCTGAGGGCGATCCCCGGGGTCGCGGGTCTCGGGCTCGGCGTCGGCGGCCTGCTCGACGGCGACGTTCGGGCAACCGGGACGATCGCGCAGCCGCGCCTCGGTGGTCGCCTGCAGCTGCGGCGCGCTCGCCTCCGGGGGATGAAGCTCGGCGCCGGTACGATCGATCTAACCCCGGGGTCGGACATTGTCCGCGTCACCGGACGGCTCTTCGATCGCCGGATCACGCTCGATGGGTTCATGATGATGCGCCCGGTGCCCCGGGTTCACCTGCGGGTGGAGGTGAGCAGGTTCCCCTTGGAGCAGGTGTTGCCCGAGCTGCGCACCCTGGGCGACGTGCGGGCGCGCGTCAGCGGTCAGATCCAGCTCGACGCCGACGTGCGTCGGGGGCTGAGCTGGGCCAGCGTCCGCTTCCCCGACGTCGCGCTGGTGCTGCGCCATCGCCCGCCGGGTAGCCGCCAGGCTCGCAGCGTGCACCTGTCCAACCGCGAGCCACTGGTGGCCCGCTTCAGCGCGGGCAAGCTGCACGTCGTCAGCGCTCGGCTGCTGACCTCGGTCGACGGGACGCGCTTGCCCGGCGAGTTCACCGTCGACGGGTGGCTCGCGGCCGCCGACTCGAACCTCTGGGTTCGGGGCCGGGTGGCGCTGCAGTTGGCCGAGTTCTTCCTCTCGCGGCGGGTCCGGTCGCTGTCGGGCTTCGCGCGGGCCAACGTGCATGTGGTTGGCCCGCTGGACAGGGTTCGCTTCGCCGGCAGCCTCGCGCTCGACCGGGTGGTGCTGCGCATGCCGCGCTTCGACCGGACGATCGAGATTCCCCGGGGGCTGATCGAGCTGCGGCCGGGCAAGCTCGAGATCAAGCGACTGCCGTTGGTTGTCGAGGGCCGCCGACTGTCGATCTTGGGCAAGATCCTGCTTGATCGGCTTCGCCCGACCTCCGCCGACTTGACCCTCGCTGGCGACTTCAACGTCCGGCTGCTGCGGCTGATCATGCCGGATACGCTCTCCCATGCTTCCGGGACGGCCAAGGTCCGGCTCAGCGTCAAGGGGCCGCTGGACAACCCCCAGGTTCGTGGGCGTCTCGACCTCCGGCGGGTGGAGCTGATCCCGCGTGCTACGGGGCGAGCCCTGACGTTGACCCGGGGCGCGGTGGCCTTCAACAATTACCTGATCAAGACCATCAAGCCGCTCGAAGGCAGCTACGACGAGGGGCGGGTGAGCATCGGTGGGCGGATGCGCCTCGACCGGTGGGAGCCGGTGGACCTCGCCCTCGAGCTGGTGGGCAACGGGATCGCCGCGCGGCAGCCGCGGGTCTTCCTCGCCGAGGCCAACGTGCGGCTCAAGCTCTTCGGCGACTCCCGGGCCCTCGCGCTGCTCGGCGAGGTGGATCTGGTCGACGCGCGGTATATCCGCCAGTTCGACATCGTCAAGAACGCCTTGATCCGTCCGCGCAGCTTCGAGGAGGAGCGGCCGTTCTGGCAGGGCGTGCCGCTGCTCGAGAACCTCGAGCTGAAGCTGATCGTCCGCGCGGCCGGACCGTTGACGGTCAAGAACCGCTACGCCGAGCTGGCCCTCGACGGCAGCCTGGCCGTCAGCGGCACCCTGGCCAACCCGCGGCTGGACGGGCAGGTGCGCCTCGAGGAGGGCAAGTTCCGCATCCCGTTCTTGCACGGCGACTACTCGCTCGAGCGCGGCGAGATCGTCTTCGACCGCAAGACCACCGTGGAGATGTCCCAGATCGATATCACCGCGGTGAACCGTATCGAGCGGGGCGGGTCGGACTACCTGATCAAGCTGCAGCTCCAGGGGCCCCTGGCCAACGTTCGACTGGGACTGAGCAGCGAGCCGCCGCTCGAGCCGGGGCAGATCGCGACCCTGCTCGCCACCGGCCGGACCACCGAGGAGCTGCGTCACCAGCTGCGAGGCAAGGAGGGCTCGGCCGCCGGCGCGGCCGATGCCCAGGTCAAGCAGCTCACGGGCGACCTCCTCGGTGATATCGTCCAGGACCAGATCCGGCGGGTGGTCCGGCTCGACCTCTTCCGGCTCGAGCTCGGCACCGAGACCGTGGGCCTGCGAGCCTGCAAGCGCTTTGGCCGCTACCTCGAGAACTGCGTTCGCTGGGAGAAGGGCCTGGTGGGTGACGACCAGCGCGCCGAGATCACCGGCGAGGCGAAGCTCCACGACTACCTGCGCCTGATCGGGCGCGCCGAGAAGCTGACCACGAGAATCGAGACCGAGGACGAAAACAGCACCCGGCTGCGGCTCGAGCTCAAGGTCCGCCTGCGCCTGCGCTAGAGAGCGTCACCCAGGACTCGTTGGCCACGCGGCGCTGCTCGTCCAGCTGCGGAGTGATGGTCCTGGCTCATCGTTTCCCCCACCAGCAACGTTGGATCAAGTGCGCTCGCCTGCGGCAATCACCCGTCGGACGCAGGCCATAGGGGGTGAAACGGGCGGTCTGGTGAGTGGCGATCAGCGCCACGTTCACCGGGTGAAAGCGGTAGATCGCGGTGACCCGGGCCAGGGGATTGGCGGCCGGCAGGAAGAACGGGCGAGCGCTCCAGCCCATCAGCCATTTCTTGCCCGGCACGTGCCGCGCGCCGATCAGGTGTCCCAGCTCGTGAGCGAGGATCACACAGTCGTTTTCGATCCGTGGCCACGATGGCACGACGCAGGCGCTGCCCTGACTCAAGCCGATCTCGCCGCCCGCCTTGCGGTAGACCTGGGCCTCGTCCCAGAGGACCATGCCGAGCATCACGCTGCTGCGGTCCGGTGGGAAGTCGCGCTGGAGCCTGGCCAGCAGCGGATAGAGTCGATGGCGCAGGTTGCCCGGGTCCCAGCGGTCGATCGACGCCAGTCGCCAGCTGATGCCCGTGGGCTCGTAGAGCCGGTTGACGCACTGTAGGGTCGAGGCGAGGCGCGTCTCCCACTCGGCCCACTCGGTGGCGTAGCGCGGGTCGAGCGCGAGGCGGATCGGGACCACCCGGGACTCCTTGGTCCTGTCGCTCAGCGGACGCTCCTCGGGCCGGCAAATCCCCATCGCGTCGATGCGCCCCAGGCAGGCGCGGAATTCGTCGATGGTCCGCGGGACGTCGCCACGCCTGATCAGTCGATCGAGCGCCGCCGTGGCGCGGTCGGGAGCGGCATTCTCGGGCGCCGTTGCCCTGCTCCCGGGGCAGCCCCCGAGCGTCACGACGAGCAGCAGCGCGCCAGCAAGTGTGTTATTAAGCGAGGCTTGGCCGGCGTTGGCGAGGCGTCGCGAGCGCCACGGGAGAGCAGCCACCATGCCTGCATCGAAGCAGCAGAACGCCAAGGAAACGACCTCGCTGTTCCTGATCGACGTCCAGGGATTTGTCTATCGCGCGTACCACGCCCTGCCGCCGTTGACCAGCGCCAAGGGGGTCCCGACGGGGGCGGTGCTAGGCTTCTGCAACATGCTCTTCAAGCTGCTCGAGGAGTTTGCTCCGAGCCACGTCGCCGCTGTGTTCGATCCGGGCGGTCCGACCTTCCGCAAGGAGATGTACCCCGAGTACAAGGCGAATCGTCCACCACCGCCCGACGACCTGGTCCCCCAGTTTCCGCTGATCCGCGAGGTGGTCGACCACTTTTGCATCCCGGCATTCGTCCTGCAGGGGTTCGAGGCCGACGACCTGATCGCCACGCTCGCCGGCCTGGCCCGGGCGGAGGGCATGCCGGTGACCATCGTCAGCAGCGACAAGGACCTGATGCAGCTGGCCGGGCAGGACGTGCGGTTGCTCGACACGATGAAGGACAAGCTCTTCGGGGCGCCGGAGGTGGAGCAGAAGTTTGGCGTCGGCCCCGAGCTGCTCGGAGACTGGCTGGCCCTGGTGGGCGACAGCAGCGACAACGTGCCGGGCGTCCCGGGCATCGGACCCAAGACCGCGACCAGGTTGCTCCGCGAGCACGGGGGGCTGGAGCAGGTGCTCGGTGCCGCAGATCAGGTCAAGGGCAAGAAGCTGCAGCAGAACCTCAGGCAGTACGCCGAGCAGGCCCGGCTGTCGCGGAAGCTGGTGGCCCTGCGCGAGGACTGCCCGCTGGAGATCACCCTCGGTGCGCTCCAGCGACGGGACTTCGATAGCATCGCCCTCTGGCGAATGTTCGGCGAGCTCGGCTTCACCCGGCTACGCGCCAAGGTCGTGCCCGACTCGGTGCTCGACCGCTCTCGTTACCGCACGGTGCTCACCCGCGCGGAGCTCGACGCGGTGATCGCGGCGGTGCGCGAGGCGGGTGTCGTCGCCGTCGACCTCGAGACCACCAGCCTGGATGTGATGAAGGCCGCGATCGTCGGCCTCTCGCTCAGCTGGGGCGAAGGCGAGGCCTGCTACATTCCCGTCGGCCACCGGTATCTCGGCGTACCGAAGCAGCTGCCACTCGCCGAGGTGCTCGCGGCGCTCGGTCCGCTGCTCGCCGATCCCTCGCTGCCGAAGTACGGCCAGAACCACAAGTACGACCGGATCGTGCTCGAGCAGCACGGCGCGCGCCTCGAGGGTGTGTGCAACGATCCGATGCTCGCCTCCTACGTGCTCGACCCCGGCCGCAACAGCCACGGGCTCGACGAGCTGG
>JAUVBO010000098.1 GCA_030591195.1 Pseudomonadota bacterium | reverse complement strand
GCGCTTGCTCGCTCCGCTCGGCGAGCGGAGGGGCAAGGCCGGCGAAAGCAAGCGGCCCGCCGAAAGGATGGCCTGGCCCCATGGCCGCGCCGGCGCGACTCAATCGGGCGAGCTGGAGCGTCGAGGCCAGGATCCAACCTCTCGAAAGCCTCCGCGCCCCACCGGAGAACTCGACAGCCCTGTGGTTTGTTGTTGCGCCTGCAGCACCTGCCAGCGCTGTCTCTGCGTGATAACGAGGTGGTCTACAGCGGCTCCCTGCAGCGCGTGATTGTGGCGCTGGCTACCCGACGACGATCTCCACCGGCTTCAGCGCGCGATAGTCGATCCTGCCCAGGCCCATGCCCTCGCCGAGCGCGAGGTATCCGGGCATCTTGTCCGGCGGCGTGTCGAACAGGCCGCAGGCCCAAGCGTCGATCGCGATCGGGTCGACGCTGGCCGCCACCGTGTTGACCCGCTTGACGTCGGCGAAGCTGCCGCCTTGGGGCCCGTTGCGCATCAGCACCCGCGAGGCGTCCATCACCGTCAGGGTCGGGCGCATCAGCGTCGCGAGCTCGGCGATCGAGCGGTCGAGGTCGCCGTGGAAGGTCAGCCGTAGCTTGCCGGTGATGCCGATCCAGTTCTTCATCCCGCCGGTGACGCCGGTGAGGTTGTGGTGCTTGGCCACCGGGACATTGATCACCTTGGTCGCCACGACGAACGGCTCGAGCACGTCCCAGGTGCCGAGGCGGGGCGAGATGCGCACCGTGAGGTAGCGGCTGTCCTCGGGCGGCAGGACCTCGGCGCCGGCGAGCAGCCCGGCGTGCATGATCCCGCTGCGCATGAAGGCCAGCCGCGAGCGACTCACCGGGCAGTCGCTGACGATCACCCGCTTGGCCCCGGCGGCGCGACAGGCGAGCACCAGCTCGCCGACCAGCCGCGGGTGGGTGTTGGCCGCCTGCTCCGGGGTGCGGGCCCAGCCGATGTTCGGCTTGATCAACACCGTGTCGCCGGCGTTGACGAAGCGCTGCATGCCGCCGAAGCGCGCGATGGTTGCCCGCACGTTGCGGGCGATGTCGCTGCCCCGGGCGATGACCATTCGCGGCGCGGTGGGCGGCAGCTTCACCCGGTGGTCGGGGATCGTGCTCAGGGCATCGCGTCCCCGCAGCCAGCGGTCATGCAGCGCGAAGCCGCCGGTGGCGAGCCCGCCGGTCACGGCCACCGCGCCGATGCCCTGGAGCACGCCACGCCGGCTGATCCGGCGTTCTTTCGGTGGTTCGCTCGCTGAATCGTCGGACATCAAGGGGGCCTCTCGTGCCCGATCATGACACGCCCGCGAGGCGCGCGCAGCGAGGATCTGCCCGGTCTGGATCTTGACTCTAGGAGAGGTTGACCAGGCTCACGGCGCCGGCGATGCCCCGAGCGATCAGCTGGTAGGGTCACCAGCGGCCGCCGAGCCAGGCACCCGCAGTCGGGGGGTCTGGTATCATCACCGGCAGCAGCCGACCCGGAGGGAACATGAGTGACGAGGAGCGTTTCGACGAGCCGAGGGTGGCGATTGACCGGGTCTACACCAGGGGCGGCGATGGTGGTGAGACCAGCCTCGTCGATGGGTCTAGGGTGCCCAAGACCGCGCCACGGATCGAGGCCTACGGCACCGTCGACGAGCTGAACAGCCAGCTCGGGCTTGCCCTCGCGCGCTGCCGCGAGCTCGAGAGCAGCCACCCGCGGCTCGAGCGGCTGACGACGATCATCCGCCGGGTCCAGCACGAGGCGTTCAACGCCGGATCGCTGCTCGCCACCCCGGCGGGCAAGCTCCGGCAAGGGCAGGCGCGGATCACCGACCGAGACGTCGAGGCCCTCGAGCAGGAGATCGCTCACCTCAACGCGGACCTGCCCGCGCTGACGTCGTTCGTCTTGCCCGGCGGCAGCTGGCTGAGCGCTCAACTGCACGTCTGTCGCACGGTCTGCCGCCGCGCCGAGCGGCGCTGCCTCGGCCTGCTCGAGGCCGAGCCGGAGACCGACCGCGAGCCGCTGCGCTACCTCAACCGCCTCAGCGACGCGCTGTTTGTCTGGAGCCGCTGGTCGGACGCGGTGCAGGGCGTCGACGAGGCGCTCTGGGATCCGAACCTCGCCAGCGGCTCCGGTACCTAGCGGCGGTGCAGGCCGGTCAACCGCCTGCCACCGCCGCGAGCAGGACCCGCACCCGGCGGGAATAGGCGGCCGGCGCCGCCATGCCGCGCGCGAGGTCGCTGCGGTAGTACTCGGCGTAGAACGAGGGCGGCCAGAGGGTCAGCGAGCCGTCCTCCCACGCTCGCGCTTCCCAGTGGGCCGAGACCCGACCGTCGACCACGTCGAAGAGGCAGAGCGGCGCCACCAGCAGCTCCGCGTCGGCGGCGGCGATCTGGATCCAGGCCCCGGTTCCCCAGAGCAGCGAGTCGACCTCGAGCTGCATCCCCAGGACGACGTGGGTCTTGCCGGCGCTCAATCGCGCGGCGCCGCTGGCGGAAAACCCGCGACCGACCCGAGCCAGCTGAGCGCTGTCCAGGCGCGCGGTGCGGCAGGTGACGACCATCGGGGGAAGTTAGCACGGCGAAGGTTGAGCTCGCGAGGGCGAAACCGGCCTCGATTCTGCGTATACTCCGCAACGATGATGGGCCGTGCTACGCGTCGCTGGCTGCTCCCTGCCGCGTTGGCGGCGTGGGGAGTGCTATGCAGCGCCGCGGGCTCGGCGTCCCCGGTAGGGACCCTCGACCGGCTGGCGACCGACCTCGACGGCCGCTTCGGCGTGGCGCTCGGCGGCCGGCGGGAGCTGGCGCGGGCCGACCTGGCCCTGGTGGTGCGCGGGGGGTCTTTCTCCAGCGCGGCGCTGGTCGCGGTGGTCCGACGGCTGGTGTCAGCGAAGCTCTCGGCGCGCCCCTGGCGGAGCAAGGTCGTCTGGACGCCGCCACCTCCGCCTGACCAGGCAGTCCGCCGGGCGGCCGCCGCGGGCTACGAGCTGCTGCTGGATATCACCGTGGTGATCGTCGACGGCTACCTCCACCTGCGCGGGGAGCTCAAGGCGACCGATCGGCAGATCTGGCGCGACTTCAAGGATCCCCGCCGTGGATCGCTGAGCCACCTGCACGCGAGCGTGCGCGTCGATGCCGAGGTTCGCGCCTACCTGGGAACGGTCAAGACCGGCCGCGGCAGCTTCTCCGAACAGCGCTGGCGGCTCGGAGGCCGGCCGGTGCTGGCGATGGCTGCTGGCGATCTTGATGGTGACGGCCGCGCCGAGCTGGTGCTGCTCTACCCCGACGCCGTGGCGGTGATGGGCCGGCGGAAGGTCCGGGGGCCGCGTCGCGGGACGGCGAGCCCGGCGCGCCTGGCGTCGGTGCGGCTGCCCCAGCCTCCGGCGGCCCAGCTCTCGCGCCGGCTGGTCGGGTCGCTGGGGATCGTCGACCTCGACGGCGACGGCCGGCCCGAGCTGATCGGCCGCAGCGGGCGGTCTGCTGCCGGCTTCGCCTACGGCTTCAACGGCAAGAGCTTGCTCGCGCGTGCCCTGCCGCCGGAGGCGACCGGAGACCGCTACGTGCTGCACGCCGAGCGTTCGGGTCAGACCCTGCGGCTGATCACCGCAGCTGCCGAGCCGGGGCTCGACCGGTTCGCGGTCACGGGATTGGTCACCGCGCCGCCGCGGCCGGCCTGGAAGCCGGAGCTGCTGTTGCCGGCTCGGTTCTACGCCCTGCGCCAGGCTCAGATCGCGACGCCGAAGGGGCGACGGTACGAGTACGGCGCGGTGGTCGACACTGCCGGCCAGTTGCTGATCTACCAGGGGCAGCTCGAGCGGTTGGTGACCTCGATCAGCGGCGTCGGCGTGGCCTTCGACCTGGTCGACATCGACGACGACGGAGCGCTGGAGGTGGTCACCACCGACGCCTGTGAGCCGGATGGCGAGGACCGCATCGGCGTCTTCCGGCTGGGCGCCAAGGGCCTCGTGCTGCGCTGGCGTAGCCCGAAGCTGCCGGGTCGGATACTGGCCCTGACCCATGGCGACCTCGATGGCAACGGCAAGCAGGAGCTGCTCGCGGTGCTGCTCGATCAGGCGGGGACCAGCTGGTTGCTGGCGTATGACTGATGGCTGACCGGATCAGAAGAGAGCGTATCAGACGACCGAGCCGGGCTGTCTCCGCGGCGGTGCTGGCGCTGGCGGGGCTCGTGGTGCTGCCTGGCGCTGGCGAGCCGCCGGGGCTGAGCGTTGCTCACGGCTACCTCCCTCCCCGCCACGGCGGTCGTCTGACCGTGCCCCTGTCCGAGGCCCCGGTGACGCTCGATCCAGCGCGGGCCCGTCGCGACGCCGAGCTGTCGATCTGCAGCCTGCTCTACGACACCCTCTTCGTCCTCGCTGACCGTCGGCCCCGGCCGCGCCTGGCCGCGGGCATGCCCGAGGTCGCCGCCGACCGGCTGACCGTCACGCTGCGGCTCCGGCCCGGGGTGCTGCTACACGATGGCCGGACGCTCGGTGCCGCGGCGGTGGCGGGGTCGCTGTCGCGACTGCGCGGTGCGGCCAACGGGTACCTGCTGGCCTCGGTGGCCGGCGTGCGCGCCGAGGCGGACGGACGGACGCTGATCTTCACCCTTCACCGTCCGACGCCCGAGCTGGCGCTGCTGCTCAGCGCGCCGGCCACGGCGGTGGTGGTGCCTGCCGGCAAGCGCCTGGTGGGCAGCGGGGCCTATCGGCTGGTCTCGCGCAAGCCCGACCGGCTGCTGCTGAAGGCCAACCAGGCTCACTTCGCCGGCCGCCCGTACCTCGACGAGCTGGTGTTGCGGGTCTTCGCGCGAGCCTCCGCGGAGGTGGCCTCGTTCCAGGTCGGCGCCCTGCAGCTCTCACGCCACGGCGCCAGCGTCTTCGGCTCGCCGAAGTACCCGTCGGCGACGCTCGACACCGCGGCGGTGAGCACCGTGTTCCTCGCCACCGGTCGCCGGCCATCCTACCTCGCCGAGCCGCTGTTCCGCGCGGCGCTGCGCGCGGCGATCGACCGCAAGCGACTGCAGCGCCTCGCCGGCAGCGGCCGAGCCCTGGTCGCCCACGGACCGGTCAGCCCGCGACTGTTGCGCTATCGTCGCCGGCGATCCGGTTTCGACCGCAAGCTCGCCAACCGGTTGCTGGCGCGCCTGGCCCGGCGCGACGGCGCGCTGCGGGCGGCGGCCGCGGCGGGCCGGGTGCGGCTGAAGCTGCTCGTCGACGCCAGCCGGGCCGACGATCGAACCCTCGCCGGCCAGATCGTCGCCGACCTCGACCGGATCGGCATCGAGGCCCAGCTGGAGGCGACGCCGGCCAGCGACTACCAGGCCCGGTTCGACAGCGGCCGCTATCAGCTGGCCCTCGGCCGGGTAGCGGTGCAGGTGCCACGCGGTGCGGTGGCCCTGGCCGACGCTCTAGCGGCGGCCGGCGATGGCGCCGCCGCCCGGCGCTGCGTGGCCGCCCGGCGCTGCGGTGTCGCCGAGGCGCGACGGTTGGTCAAGCAGCTGCGGCTGCTCCCGCTGGTCCACCCGGCGGTGAAGCTGCACTACGACGCCCGGCTCGGTGGGCTGGGGCCCCGGCCCGACGGTCGCGTCGACCTCCAGCGGATCTACTGGCGGCGGAAGCGCTGATGCGGCTGCGATCGAAGCTGATGCTGATCACCGCGGCGGCGAGCGTGGTGCCGGTGCTGGCGGCGACCCTGGTCGGCCGGGGCATGGTCGAGCGCAGCTGGCGTGACGTCTTCGTCCGACAGCTGAGCGACGGCGAGCAGGAAGTGCGTGACGAGTTCCGCGCGCTGAAGGCCGAGGTCAGCGAGGCGGTGGCCCAGCTCTGCAAGGGCGACGAGGATCACTTCACCCGGCGGGTGCTGATCTCGCTCGCCAAGGGCGGTCCAGACGACGAGACCGTTCGCCGGCTCAACGACGAGACGCCGCGGGTGATGCGCGAGCGTGGCCTCGACACCCTGCTGGTCGTGGGCCCGGACCAGCGGGTGCTCGCCGCCGGGCACTTCCCGGGGCTGATCGGCGACACCGCCCCCCGGGTCCGCGCCGGCAAGCAGGCGATGTTGCTCCCCGAGCGGGTGATCGAGCGACAGCGCCCGACCACGCGCCTGACGGTGCAGGTCTGGGGGGTGGCGCGCCACTCGCTCGGCACGCGGGTCAAGGTCATGGGCGGCCGGTTTCTCGACGAGGGCTTCATCAAGCGGCTGCGGTTCGGCAGCACCGCCGAGCTCGGCGGTGCCACCGGCGTCCTGCTGCAGGACGCCCGCGGGCGGCGCCTGGCCGGGTCGAGGAACTGGGAGCGGGGCGGCTACGCGGCGTTCCCCAAGCGGGTGGTGCGCCTGTACGACCCCGAGGGCCGCGAGGCGGCGCGGGTCAGCCTGGCGGTCTCGGACGCCCAGCTCCGGACGACGCTGCGGGTGATCAACTACGTCGCGCTGGCGCTGGTCGGCGGTGGGCTGATGCTGTCGGTGCTCCTCGGTGGCGTGGCCCGGCGGATCAGCCGCCCGCTCGAGGAGCTGGCCGCGGGCGCCGAGGCCGTGGCGGCCGGCGACCTCGAGCGACAGATCCCGGTTCGTAGCCGAGACGAGGTCGGCGATCTGGTGGCGACCTTCAACCGGATGACCGGCCAGCTCAAGGACTCGCACGAACGGCTCGCGGCCGCCGAGCGCGTGGCTGCCTGGCGGTCGATCGCCCAGCGAATCGCCCACGAGATCAAGAACCCGCTGTTTCCGATCCAGACCTCGATCGAGACCTTGCGCAAGGTGCATCGCAAGCGGCATCCGAAGTTCGAGGAGATCTTCGACGAGTCGACCGGGACGATCCTCGAGGAGGTGGCGCGGCTGAAACGGATCGTCAGCGAGTTCTCGAGCTTCGCCCGGATGCCCAAGCCTCGTCTGGCGGCTTGCGACCTGGCGGAGCTGGTGCGCAGCACAGCGGCGATGATCGCCACCGAGGATCTTGCCGTGGACGCCGAGCTGCCGCCGGCGTTGCCGCCGGTGATGGCCGACCGGGAGCAGCTGACGCAGGTGCTGCTCAACCTGCTCCAGAACGCCCAGGAGGCGTTGGGCGGTCACCCCGAGCCGCGGATCGCGGTGCGGCTGCAGCGGGTCGAGGGCGAGGTGGAGCTGAGGGTCACCGACAACGGACCCGGCTTCGATGAGGAAACGGCGACCAAGCTCTTCACCCCATACTTCACCAAGGGCAAGGTCGGCGGCACCGGCCTCGGGATGGCGATCGTCCACCGGATCATCACCGATCACGGCGGCGCCATCGAGGCTCGCAACGCCGAGGGTGGCGGCGCCGAGGTCATCATCCGCCTGGCGGTGGCGGTGGACGGGGAGCTGGCGTTGGCCTCATCGTAGCGCCCGGGCAGAGAGAGACGACGACGATGCGTGTGGAGACGATCCCGGTCTACAGCGACAACTATGCCTTCCTGGTGGTCTGCGAGCAGACGGGGGTCGCCGCTGCGGTGGACCCGGCCGACGCGGCGAAGGTGATCGCCCGCGTCGAGGCGCTCGGTGTCCGGCTGGCAGCCGTCTGGAGCACGCACCACCACTTCGACCACACCGGTGGACACGAGGACTTGCTCCGGGCGGCCGCCGAGCGTGGGTGGTCGGTGAGCGTGCTGGGCGGCGCGGGC
>JAUVBO010000632.1 GCA_030591195.1 Pseudomonadota bacterium | reverse complement strand
GGGAACCTCTACGCTCGCGGTGTGCTCGGCGTTGGCGTCTCGGACCTGACCAGCGGCTTCAAGTGCTTCCGGCGCCGCGTGCTCGAGGCGATCGACCTCCAGTCAGTGCGCTCGGAGGGCTATTCGTTCCAGGTCGAGATGACGTACCGGGCGCTGCGCGGGGGATTCTCGGTCGAGGAGCACCCGATCATCTTCGTCGATCGTCGCGTCGGCCAGTCGAAGATGTCGCGCAAGATCGTCGCCGAGGCGGTGTGGCTGGTATGGCGACTGCGGCTGGGCCTGATCAAGTAGCGACGGCGGACGGCGGGGGGCCCGCGGCGCTGTCGATCCGGGAGTTGGCCCGACCCCACTGGCCTCGGTTGCTCGGCGGTTGCTTCGCGCTCGGGGTCGTGGCGATCAGCTCGGCGCTCTACGCCTACCTCGCCGGCCCGCTGTTGGCGCTGCTGCTCAGTGGCGGCCGCGAGGGGGGCGGGCTGTTGTTCGCCTTGTTGCCGGCAGCGGTCCAGCAGCAGCCTGTGACCGCGGGGGGACGGTCGGTGCTGGTGATGGTGGCGGTGGCCCTGGCGGCGATCGCGTTGGTCAAGGGCCTGGCCCAGCTGGCCCAGGCGGTGTTGCTCGACGTCACCGCCGAGCGGATCGGCCACGGCCTGCGCGTGCGGCTCTACGGACACCTGCTGCGTCGGCCGCTGATCACCGGCAAGCCGCGGCCGGTGGGCGAGCTGATCGCCCGGCTACTCGATGACGTTCGCCGGGTGCAGCAGGCGACGGTGGGGGCAGCCATCGGGCTGCTGCGTGATGGTCTCGCCGCCCTGGCGCTGTTGTTCGTCGCGCTCTGGCTCTCGGTGAAGCTGACCTTGCTCGCCCTGGTGGCCCTGCCGCTGGTGGGCCTGGCGATCAGCCTGATCTGGCGCCGGGTGCGAGCTGCCGCAGCTCGAGGGCAGGGCGAGCTCGGTCGCCTGAGCGCTCGCGCGAGCGCGGGGCTCGCTGCGCTTCGGGAGGTGAAATCCTGCGGCGCCGAGGAGCGGGAGCTGGCCCACGTGGAGCGTCGGAGCCGCGCGGTGCTGTGCTGGGTCACCCGGCGGATTCGAGCGAAGGCCACCGGTCCGCTGGTCAACGAGGTCCTCGCCGCTGGAGCCCTCGGCGTGACCCTGGTCTACGCCAGCGGCCAGGTCGCCACCGGGGCGCTACCCGCCGAGCGGGTGATCTCCTTCCTCACTGCCGTGCTGTTGCTCTACCGGCCGATCAAGGGCATCTCCACCACGCTGCAGACGGTGGCCGCGGGTCGGGCGAGCATCGATCGGGTGGCCGAGCTCCTCGCCGAGGCCCCCGAGCGTCCCGCCGGTCGCTGCCTGCCGCCCCTCGAGCGTGGGTTGACCCTCCGCCAGGTCCGGTTCAAGTACCCGGACGGCGGCTGGGAGCTCGCGCCGGTCGATCTCGAGCTCTCCGTCGGGCGGGTGGTGGCGGTGGCCGGACCGTCCGGCGCGGGCAAGACCACCTTGGCCAATCTGGTCTGTGGGCTGGTCCGGCCGTCGAGTGGGGTGCTCTGCTGGGACGACGTCGATCTCGGCGAGCGGCCCCTTGCCGAGCTCCGGGCCGCCGTGGCGCTGGTCCCGCAGCAGCCGCTGCTCCTCGACGGGTCGCTCGAGGAGAACCTTCGCTTCGGCGCGCCGGACGTCACCGAGAGTGAGCTGTGGGAGGCCCTGTCGGCTGCGGCCCTTGCGGACTGGGTGCGTGGCTTGTCGCGAGGGATCCTGACCGTGGTCGGGCCCGGCGCCCGGGCGCCCAGCGTCGGTCAGCTCCAACGGCTCTCGGTGGCGCGGGCCCTGCTCCGAGGAACCCGCGTGGTGGTGCTCGACGAGCCGACCTCGGCCCTCGACAGCGCGGCCGCTGCCCACCTCGGCGAGACGATTCGCGCGACGGCCCGGAGGGCGGCGGTGATGGTCGTCGCTCACGGTCGCGGCCTGCTCGATCTTGCCGATGAGGTGGTCTGGCTAAGGGGATCGGGCGGCCTCCTGACGGCGACTGAAGAGCGGCTGCAACCGGCCCGGCCTGATCGCTCATTGGCGCCGGGCCCGCCGTCCTCCGAGCAGCCGGACGCGCAGCGCAAGGCAGAGCAGGGCGAATAGCACCGGCGCTGAGGAGCGCGCGTCGGTGTGGAAGACCGCGCAACCGCCGACCGCCCGCCTGGCGGACAGCGGCGGCGGCCCCCACGGGGCGGGCGCGGAGGGCCTCGCCTGGCCTGGGGCCGCGGCCGTGGTGGGCGTGATGGTGATCGTGGCCCGTGCCTCGTTGCCGACGGTGTCCTCGGCGACCACGGTCAACACCGTCGCCACGCCGGGGGGCAGGGCGCTGACGCGGAAGTCGAATGGGGACCGGAGCAGCCCGATCAGCTCGCGTCCGTCGACCAGCAGCGCGGCGCGCCTGACGCCAGTGTCGTCGGAGATACTGGCGCTGACGGTGACCGAGGTGCCGGTGAGGGCGTTGTGGGTCGGGCTGAGGATGCTGACCCGCGGCGGGCCGTGGTCCCGCACCGGGGTGGCGCCGTCCTGGTATACATCGCCTCCGGCCTTGGTGGTGATCCAGGCCGCAAAGGCGTCCACCCGTGCGTCCTGCCCTTCGTTTCCGCAACCACCGACCGACGAGGAGTGCACGCCGACCTGGACCTCGTACCCGTTGATCGTCGCGAAGCTCGGCCCGCCCGAGTCGCCGCTGCAGATGTTGCCCTGGGTCGGGCTGTGCCCGAAGAAGTGTAACTCGGTGGCGGTGACCCGGTCGATGGTGTGGGTGGTGAGCCGCTTGACGCCTGAGTCCTTGGTCTCGTCGTCGGTGCGCCCGTAGCCGACCATCGTCGCCAGGGCGCCCCCGGACGGCTCGCGCGTCGAGATCGTCGATGGCAGCACGTCGGGCATCGTCGCCAGGCGCAGCACGCCGACGTCGTAGTTGATCACCGTGGAGTCCGGCTCGTAGCCGGGGTGGCGGTGCTTGGCGATGACCTGGTATTTCCGCCCGCCGACCTCGAACAGCTGGGCGCCGGGCTTGACGCAGTGGGCTGCCGTCAGGACGGTGCGGTCGCCGATCAGCGTGGCGGTGCACATGCTGGAACCAGCGAGCTCGATCAGCTTTCCCACGCTCGGGTGGCCGCTGTGGGGCTCGCCGCCGACCAGCCCGTGAGACCTCGCGGAGACACCGAGGGCGGAGAGGTCATCGTCCGCTGGCCCGCAGGCCGCCAGCGCCAGGGTGATGAGTAGCGCGACCGGCACAGTGACTGGATGACTGACTCGCGGCGTGGGGCTTGGCATCGGCGAAGACGTCCGTTTGCAACCGTCGAGCCAGCCGCAGGGGTCCGCCGAGGTTCGAAGTGTCGGCGGGTTAAGGCGCCACTGCCGCCAACAGTTGGCAGGCGCCGGCAGGTCGAAGGTGCTGCCACGAGTGAGCACCCTGGCTCGGGTGCTTCCTGACCTGGACGGTGGCACCTCCCGTCCCTTTGCGGCTGCGGCTGATTTTGCCGGCGCCTTTCTGGCCGTTTTCGGAGCTGTCGGTCATATTCGTCGTAACGGGAGCGATGCCGCTCGCCCGCCAAGCGTGATGCCGGTCAAATCGCGAAAATTAACCCTTTCCGGGCTGTTGTCCGCGGTGGCAATCGTCGTGCCCGCGACCCTGCTGGCGGTGCTCGGCTGGCGGGCGTCTCGCGCCGAG
>JAUVBO010000296.1 GCA_030591195.1 Pseudomonadota bacterium | reverse complement strand
GGGGACCTCGGCGTTGCGGAAGATCACGTTGCGGTGGAGGTTGGTCACCATCGGCGTGGCGGTGTACTCGTAGCCGATGAAGCTGACGAAGCTGCAGCGGGCGGTGCGGTCGTAGGCCTCCTCGGCAGCCCGCCTGGTGGCACCCCAGGCTTGCCTCGCCGCCGCCCGGCAACGTGCGCCGTCCTCGCCGCAGAGCTCGGCGTCGCGGGCGTTGCCGAGCGAGCCGAGCCGCACGCCCCACATCGCCACGGCGCCATCGCCGCCCCCGCGAAAGCCACGACAGGCGGCCGTGTCGTAGCCTGGCGATCCCTCGGTGCGACAGAGCTCGGTCTCGCCGAGGTACTCCGAGTGATCGGTGACCGCGGCGAAGTCGAGCGGCCGGTCGATGCGCACCGGTCGGGTGCCGATGCCCTGGGCGTCGAGCGGCGGCAGACGCACCTCTGCCGCGCCCCGAGCGAAGGCGTAGGCCTCGGCCGGCGTCACCGTCAGGTCGTAGCCGTAGGCGTCCCACGAGTAGGCCGTGTGGGCATGCAGGTCGCCGAAGTAGAGCCGCCGCAAGGGGTCGCGGTCGGCGCAGGGCGTACGCTGCTCGGTGTAGCGCACCGCGGCGCTCGGCCCGGCGCTGAGCTCGTCAGGGGGCTGGCTACAACCAGCGACGATGCCAGCGACCACAGCGAGGGAGGCCAGAGGATCTGTCGGTCTCAAGGCTCAGGACTCCTGGCCAAAGTAGCGCTGGTAGAGCTGCTCGTAGCTGCCGTCCTCGATCATCGCCAGCAGGGCGCTGTTGATCCGCTCGCGCCACGGAGAGCCCTGCGGGAAGGCGAAGCCATAGGACTGGCGCCGAAAGGTCGGCCCGGCCACCGCCAGGCCCCGCTTGGCGCCCTGGCTCTTGGCATAGTGCGCGATCACCGGCGAGTCGAAGACCACCGCCCTGACCCGCCCGGAGGCGAGCGCGTCGAAGGCGGCGTCGATCGTCGGCAGGGCGACGGCCTTGGCCTGCAGCGACTCGAGCACGGCCACCGATGAGGTCCCAGCCTTGGTCGCGACCCGCTTGCCCGCCAGGTCGCGGTCGCTCCGGATCTGCGACTCGAGCCGGTCAGTGACCCTGAAGGACGACAGCTCGCTGATCAGGATCCCGGCGAAGCCGATGCCAACGAGCATGATCAGGCTGGCGGCCAGCCGGCCGACCCAGCGCTTCGGCGCGATGTCGCCGTAGCCGACGGTCGTCGAGGTGACCCAGACGAACCACAGCGCCTCGAACACGCCGGGGTAGTAGCGATCGCTGATCACCTCCGTGCCGCGCTCGGCGAGCCAGGCGACGTGGGCACAGATGACGAGGAAGAGGACGAAGACCCCGAGCAGCGTCGCCAGGTGCGGCTGGGTGATGAAGGCCCGGAGGTCTCCGAGGAAGGAGCTCGCCGCCCGCTGGCGAACGAGGATGCTGTAGCCAGCCGCGAGCGTCGGGTGGGAGAAGTCGATGCGCTTCTCGCGGGCCTCGGTGATCGTGATTCCTGCCACCGCCAGGTCAGCCTCGCCCCGCTCGAGCTGGGCGAAGATCGTCGGCAGCCGCGGCACCTCAGTGAAGTCGAGCTGGACTCCGGCCCGCCTTGCCGCGCCGCGCAGCAGGTCGATCTCGAAGCCGCTGAAGCGGCCGTTATCGACCCTGACGCAGGGTTGGATCGCGTGGGCGACGACCTTGAGGCGCGGGTCCGAACCAAGCGCTGGCGACTCGAAGAGCACCGAGGCGGCGACGGTCGATGCCGCGACGACGACGAGGGCAATCCTGCAGGTTGGCATCGAGCAGCGCCTCCGTGTCGGGTGTTGATTCGGTGGCCGGGATCGGAGCTGAGATGACACCAGGCCAGCACCGTCGAGTCAACCAGGCGCGGCCAGCGGTCGGTCCGGATCAGAGGCGCAGCGCACGGCTGTCGAGCTCCGCCGCCCACAGCGGGCGGGGCTGGCGCAGGCTGGCCCTTGGGCCTTCGTCCTCGCGCTGCGTTCGTTGCTGTCTGCGACGCCGGCGAACCTCCTCCATCGGCAGCAGCTCGCCGAGCAGACGATCGAGGTAGAGCACGCCGTCGAGGTGATCGAGCTCGTGCTGCCAGAGCACCGCGTTGGGCCCCTCGGCCTCGGCCACCAGGGTCTCTCCCCCCGGGCCCTGGTGCTCGATCTTGATCCAGCGGTTGCGGCGCACCAGGCCGCCGACGCCGGGCACGCTGAGGCAACCCTCGTAGCCCTCGAGGCACTCGGCGCTGCGCTCGACGATCATCGGGTTGCGAACGAAGACGACCCGGGGATGGTCCGTCCGGTAGTCGAGCATCAGCGTCGTCACGCGCAGCGACAGCCCGACCTGGGGACCGGCGATGCCGACGCCTTTGGCCGCGCGCATCGTCCGCTCCATCCGGGCGGAGACCCGGGCGAGATCGAGCGACGCCGGCACCGGACGCGCCCGCCGTCGCAGCACCTTGCGCAGCGGTCCCCGGTCGTGGATCACCACCTCGAACTCGCCCCGCCGGGCGTCGACCAGCGTCTGCTCGACAGCGAGCCAGCGCCAGGCCGGCGCGCCGCAACCCGCGAGCCACCAGGCGCCACCGGCCGCAGCACCAAGGGCGAGCCACCGACGACGGGTCAGCGTCTGCTCAAGATCGCTCATGGTCCTGCCAGCATAGCACGCCGCACCGACCCGGCTTGGCCACCTTGCATCGTTGGCGGCGACAAAGCCTCGCCCAGGTACTGGGCTGGTGGACCTTGCCGCAGCCAGCTAGGCGGCACAGAGGAACGCGAGGCCATGAGTCACCACAACCCGCAGATCGCAAGACGCTCGGCCACCTTGCTCGCCGCCACGGTCCTTGCCGCCGCTGGCTGCCTCGGCGACGACCGCTGCAGCTCAGGCCAGCGGCTCGAGGGCCCTCGGTGTGTCGCGATCCGGACGCCGGACGCCGGGGCGAAGGACAGCGATCCGGACGACGGCTCGGCACCGGACAAGGGAGCCCCCGACACGCTGGGATCGACCGACGCGGACGGTGCGGCGGGATGTGCCTTCGCGCCCGCGGCCGCCGACCTGCTCGGGGCGTTTCAGCAGCTCGGCAAGGTCGGCCAGAGCACCTGCCCGATTCCCCTGCCGCGACCGGGCGACGACTTCGACGCGGAGGTGACCTTCTCGGTCGATGCTGAAGACAAGCTCCAGGCCTCGATCAAGACGGCGGTGGCCACGGTCGAGGGCGAGCCAGCGATCGGACCGGACGGCAAGGTCAACCTCACTGCCCAGGGCAAGCTGCTGGAGTTCACGCTGACGGTGACCCTCGTCTATTGCTTCAGCGACGCCGACACCGCGACCACCGAGGTGACCGTGGCGCTCGACGACGCGAACGGCCCGCTGTGCGAGTTCGAAGCTCCAGGCTCCCTGAGCCGCTTGTAGCACCCAGGGCCCCGCTGGCGGCCAGGAGGCGACCCCCCCGATGATCTGGCGGCACAAGACAACCCTCGCCACCCTGCTGTGGCTTCATGGCGCGACCGCGGCGTATGGCCAGGCGCCCGCTGACAGCCCCCCCGCTGACAGCCCCCCGGCCGGCGACGCCGAGGCCAAGGCACGGATCAAGGCGTTGGCTCGCAAGGTCGAGGCGCAGGACCGGCGCCTCGAGCTGCTGAGCAAGCAGCAGCAGAAACGCTTCGAGCGCCTCGAGAGCAAGCAGCGCCAGCGCATCGAGCAACTGGGCCGACAGAACCAGCAGCTGCAGCAACAGCTGGAAGAGATGGAGCTGCGCCAGGCCGAGGCCGGGGAAAACAAACGCAAGAAGCTGCAGCTCTACGGCTGGATGGACGTGGGCTTCGAGCGAGTCTTTGGCGTCGACGAGGAAACGAACAACTTTCATGGTTGGCTCGGAGGGGACGGCGGCCTCTTTTCGATCGGCAACCTCAACCTGGTCGTCGACGCCCAGCCTCTGAGCCAGTGGCGGACGATGATCGAGACCCGCTTCACCTACAGCCCCGACGGCGACGAGGAATACGAGGTCCCAGGCCTGGTTCCCTTCAGCCGGACGAACACCTCCGGCGGCATCCTCTTCGAGTACAAGTGGGGCGGCGTGGCGATCGAGCGCGCCTGGGTCGAGTGGAGCCCCCGCGACTACTTCCAGATCAGAGCCGGCCAGTTCTTCACGCCGGCCGGCATCTGGAACCTCGACCACGGCACGCCGGTGCTAGTCGCCGTCTGGCCGCCGTTGCAGCTCTCGGCGCAGGTCTTCCCGACCCGGCAGACGGGCCTCAAGATCGGCGGCACCCTGTTCAGGGCCGCCGAGCGGCTCGAGTACTCGCTGACCCTGTCCAACGGTCGCGTCCCGGTCTCCAACACCGACCTCGATGCCAACAAGGGCCTGGGCGGGCGACTGGTGCTGGCGAGCAGCCGCCTGGGCGAGATCAGGCTCGGGGTCTCTTGGTACCTGGGCCAGTTCACCGACACCAAGAAGACGATCGACACCGCCCAGGCCGTCGAGCCTCCGGTGCTGCCGCGGCTGGAGGAACAGATCACCGCCCAGCTCCACGAGACGGTCTTCGGCGTCGACCTCCAGCTCGACTACCAGAGCTTCGGTCTGCGGAGCGAGATGGTCTACAGCGTCGTCGAATACGACGACGATCACCGCACCTCGGAGCCGCTGTCGGCGACCTTCGCCTTTGGCTACGGCACCAGCGGGCTGCCCCTGGCAGACTACAGCCTGCTTGCCGTCTACGGGCTGATCTTCTACCAGCTGCCCTGGATCGACCTGCGGCCCTACTTCTCGTTCGAGGGCTTCAGCCTCAACGACAACATCACCTGGGACAACGGGTACTCGATCTCGACCGGGATCAACTACCGCGTGGTCCCCCGCATCGTGCTCAAGGCGGAGTTCAACTACGTCGGCTTCCCGAACGATCCCGACTACACCGTCAACGAGGAGTACCTACAGCGGATCAACCGGGCCTACTCGACGATCAGATTCCAGGCCGCGGTCAGCTTCTGAGGACCAGCAGCACCGAGGGCAGCCGACCGACCTCTCGCAGGGAAGATCCCTCTGGCCCCGGGAGGTCAAGTCCGGTCGAGCAGCGTCAGCGTGACCCGCAGGTCGGCCGCCGAGCCGTCCCGTTGGTGGGTCCAGAGCTCCCGGGTCGCGGGGTTGTAGACCACCCGGTGCAGGCCCTCGGCGAAGCTCGAGTCGAACTTCTTCTTGTAGTCGAGCTGGCGCGGCACCATCCGGCGCCTGACGCCCTGGCGCACGGTGTAGATCACGTCGCCCGGGTAGATCTCGAGGTAGAAGGTGCCGATGCCGTTGCCGGCGTTCAGCTCGTAGCGGCCAGCGGGCAGTGCCGCCGGGGCGGTGCGAACCTCGCTCAGGGCCCGCGACTCGACTCGCTGCGGGTCGACGGGTGATGGCGTCAGACCGTAGCTGAAGCGGG
>JAUVBO010000603.1 GCA_030591195.1 Pseudomonadota bacterium | reverse complement strand
GCGATCAGCCCGGCGGCGGTACCCCCCGAGCCGACGGGGTAGACGATGGTGGCGGCCTGCTGGCCGAGCTCAGCCTCGAGCTCCTCGACGCAGCGCACGTAGCCCCAGGCGCCGAGGCTGTTCGAGCCTCCCTCCGGGATCACGTACCATGGGCCTTCCGTGCCGCCCGCGAGCACCGCGGCGCGCGCCTGCATCAACCGGTCGCGCTCGGCCTCGTAGACCTCGGGATCGATCCACTCGACCTCGGCCCCAGCGAGGCGCGCGAGCAACAGGTTGCCCTCGTCCTCGGGAGGCTCGACCGGGTCGGCCACGCGCAGCAGCAGGCGGCAGGGCAAGCCGAGCCGAGCCGCCGCCAGCGCGGTGGCCCGCGCGTGGTTGCTCTGGGCCGCGCCGCAGGTGATCACCCCGCCAGCGCCCTGGGCGATGGCGTCGGCGAAGAGGAACTCGAGCTTGCGCGTCTTGTTGCCGCTCAGCGCCACGCCGGTCAGGTCGTCGCGCTTGCAGTGAAGCTCACAGCCGAGCTGACGCGAGAGCCGCTCGAGTCGGACCACCGGGGTGGGGAGCCGCGCCAGCTCCAGCGAGGGCGGGTAGGGGATCATTGCTCGCTACCGCCTGATCGCTGGCTAGCCATCGTCAACATCGCTCATCGCCGAGATCGAATCGTCGAACAGCATGTCGACATCGGCGCAGATCCCGCGCACCTCGCCCTGGTCGAGTGACGTGCTGTCGACGATGTCGAGCAGCCGCCGATGAGCCGCCTTGCGCTGGTCGGCCTCCTCGTATACCGCCCGTACGGCGTTGTACGCCTGCGCCACCAGCTTCGCCCGCTGGCCGTGCGCCTCGAGCGCGCGAGCCACGCCGCCCGCCGAAAAGCCGCTCGACAGGGAGTTGCGGAGGCTGCGTCTCGCCCGGGGCGTGGCGGCGATCTGCGCCAGCGACTCGAGGAACTCGTTGGCCGCGGCCTCGCCCAGGGAGGGCGAGAGGACCTGCTGGCAGCTGCGGAACATCGCGGTGACCAGATCGTTTACCACCGCCTGGTGCTCGCGGCTCTCGCGCTTGAGCTGCCGCTCCTCCTGCTCGAGACCGAGCCGGCGGGCCAGATCGGAGAACAGGCGCTCCTCCTCCGGGGAGACGCCATCGGCCTCGGCGAGCATCCAGGTCCCCCGGAGCACCTCCCGCCGCAGCTCGCCATCGAGCGCCTCGGCCCCCTGGATGGTGGCGAGGGGACTGGTCTTCTCGATCCGCTCCCGATCGGCCTGCTCGAGCGGGAACTGCAACGTCACCGAGCGCAGCAGCAGCCGCTCCTCGTCGCTGATCCGCCCGTCGGCCTCGGCCATCAATTGGAAGCACGCCAGCGTCAGCTCGACCTGCCCGCACTGCTCGTCGTAGCCTGGCGTCGCCCCGCTCTTGCGGCGCCGACGGCGGTGCATGCCGAGCGACAGCCCACCGACGCCGACGACGGTGGCCACCACCGGTACCGTCGCCAGGCCGAGGGCGGTACCGAGGCTGGCCCAGAAGCCGAGGTTCGCCATCCACATCGCCCCACCAACCACCGCCGAGGTGGCCGCGCCGACCCCGGCCGCGACGCGGGCGCTGCGGCGGGCCCGGCGGGCGCGCAGGGGCTCGAGCTGCTGGGCGAGATCATCTGCGGCCGCGATCAGCAGCTGCAGCTCCTTGCCGATTTGCAGGTTGATGCCCATCTGTTGAGCTAGTTTCGCCTCTGGCCGCGCGGATCACAAGCCACTGCCGCTGCCGCCACCGCTGCCCCAGGCATCGCGACGCTCTCGACTCGCCGATGGCGTTGAACCGCGCCGGCAAGGTCTTCGAATCTCACGGGTTGTCTCCCCGCGGTGAACAACCGGCCCGCGACCCCGTCCAAGCAGAGGGGAGGTTGCGCTTTTGGTGGCCCCGTATTAGGTACGGTGCCGAGGCGAGCTCTCGGCTCGGCGAGACCGCCAAAGGAGGCGTCGATGCTCCGCTGCTGCAACAAGAGGATGCTGCTCGTCGCCGGACCGCTGCTGCTGGCGACCACCGGCGGCGGTCACGCCGCGGCCGCGCCCGGCGGCCAACCGGTGGGCAAGGTGGTGGCGAAAATGCAGGCCTTCTACCACCAGACCCGGGACCTCAAGGGCAAGTTCAAGCAGGTCTTCACCGACACGCTCTACAACCGCAAGCGAACCAGCTACGGCTACCTCTACGTCCGCAAGCCGGGGATGATGCGCTGGAACTACGTCAAGCCCGATCGCAAGGCCTTCATCGCCGACGGCAAGGAGGTCTGGGTCTGGGAGCCCGCCGACAAGCAGGCCTTCCGCAACCCGCTCGACATCAACACCCTCTCCACCGGCCTGACCTTCCTGCTCGGCTCGGGCCAGGTGACGAGCGAGTTTCGCGCCGCCTATGTCAAGGACAAGAAGGACCTGCTCGGCGGTCCGGACGACCTGGTGCTCAAGCTGGTCCCGATCAAGCCCACCGCCCAGTACCAGTACCTGGTGCTTGCGGTGCGCCCGTCGGACCACGCCGTGACCGAGTCGATGGTGGTCAGCAAGCACAGCACCAACCACTTCCTCTTCAGCAAGCTCGAGACCAACACCCGCCTGGGCAAGGCGCGCTTCCGCTTCCGGCCGCCGGCCGGGACGCGCGTGATCAACAACCTCGCGCCCAAGCGCCGCCGCAAGGGCCCCTGACGCGAACGACTGCTACTGCTGGTGGATCAGGACGCTGCGGCCCCGCGGGCCGTCTGGCGCGCTGACCAGGCCCTCGCGCTCCATCTGCTCGACGATCCGAGCCGAGCGGTTGTAGCCGATGCGCAAGCGCCGCTGGATCATCGAGATCGAGACCTGCTGGGACTCGGCGACGATCTGCACCGCGCGGTCGTAGAGCTCGTCCCGGAGGTCGACCTCGCCGTCCGAGCCATCCTCCTCGTCCTCCGGCGGCTTGAGAATCTCCATGTCATAGAGCGGCCGCCCCTGGTCGCGCAGCCAGTCGACCACGCGCTTGATCTCCTCGTCCGAGATGTAGGCGCCGTGCAGGCGCTTCATCTCGGTGCCGCGGTCGAGCACCAGCATGTCGCCGGCGCCGAGCAGGTTCTCGGCGCCATGGCAGCCGAGGATCGTCTTCGAGTCGTGGTTGGATGCCACCTGGAAGGCCATCCGCGAAGGAAAGTTGGCCTTGATCAGGCCGGTGATCACGTCCACCGACGGGCGCTGGGTGGCGACGATCAGGTGGATCCCGGCCGCCCGCGCCTTCTGCGCCAGGCGGGCCACCGTGGACTCGACCTCCTTCGGCGCGCACAGCATCAGGTCGGCGAACTCGTCGATGACCACGACGATGAATGGCAGCCGGCGCAGGTCCTTGGGCCGCTCCTTGGCCTGCGACCCCTTGCTGGGCTTGGTCGCCTCGCTGGAGACCGTCGCCTCGGCGCCGTCCTCGGCGCCGCCCTCAGCCTCGGCCTCGGCATCGGGCTGCACGGCGCCAGCGAGGGGCTCCTCGGTCCCGTCGGCCTTCTTGCGCACCACCAGCACCTTCGACGGGCGAGCCTCGCGCATCGTCACCGTCGCCTCGAGGGCGCCGCTCGTGACCTTCTCCTCCCCTTCGGCCTCGCCGCGGAGCCTGGCGACCTTGCGGTTGTAGGCGTTGATGTCCCTGACTCGCATCTCGGCGAGCAGTTGGTAGCGACGCTCCATCTCCGCCACGGCCCAGCGCAGCGCGATGTTGGCCTGCTTCGGATCGGTGACCACCGGCAGCAGCAAGTGCGGGATGCCGTTGTAGCCCGACAGCTCGAGGAACTTCGGGTCGACCATGATCAT
>JAUVBO010000418.1 GCA_030591195.1 Pseudomonadota bacterium | reverse complement strand
CGGCTGCTCGGCGCAGGCCTCGCGGTGGTGGTCTGGCTTGCGCGCCTGTTCCGCCTCGACCGGCGCCCCCGTGGCGAGCGGGTGCTCGAGCGCCTGCGCGAGGCGGTGAGCTCGTTCGCGGAGACGCCCCCGTCGCTGATGCTGCAGCTCGCGGTCACCACGGCGGTCCAGTGGCTGTTGAACTTCGCCAACATCTTTGTCATCATGCGGGCGTTCTTGGTCCCCGTGAGCATCGCCCAGGCGGTACTGGGCGGCACCGCGTCCGTGGTGTCAGGATTTCTCCCCATCGGAGGCATCGGCAGTTTCGGCACGCTTGAAGCGGGGTGGACTCTCGGGTTCACGTTGGTCGGCCTGGAGACGTCGGTGGCGGTGGCCTCAGCCTTTGGTTTTTCGATCGTCACGCTCGGCTTCGGTGGCCTGCTGGGGCTGATCGGCTGGTTCGGCCTCGGCTGGGTCGGGCGGCGGCCGACCCCTGGATCGGAGCGGCCTGGGCCATGAGCGTTGACCGCGCCGTCGAAGAGGCCGAGGCGGGCTCGCCGACCGAGTCGATCCAGGCCACCGCGGCCGCGTCGGCCACGCGCTGGCGCCGGGATCGCCCGGTCTACCTGCTGCTGGCCCTGCTGCTGCTGATCGGCTGGGAGGCGACGGCGACGGTCTATCAACGCTTCGCTGCCCCCACCGAGGCCGACTGGCAGCGGGCGGCGAAGCTGCTCGGCGAGCAGCGGAAGCAGGGGGGAGGCGATCGGGAGCCGCTGCTCTTCGCGCCGCTGTGGGTCGAGCCGCTCGGCCGGTACCACTTCCGTCGCATGGTCGACCTCGAGCTGTCGACCCTGTCGGATGTCGATCGCTTCGAGCGGATCTGGCAGGTGTCGATCCGCGGCGCGCGACACCCTTGGCTGGCGGGCAAGCAGCCGAGCCGGGTCTGGGAGGCCGGCCGGGTCAAGCTCTCGCTGTTCGCGAGCAGCCGCCCGGCGAAGGTGCTCTACGACTTCCACGATCAGCTGGGGCGGGCTACCGTCGATCGAGCTGGCCCCTCGCCGGCCCGCTGTCGCCGGACGATGATCCCCCGCGCCCGGCGCCGTCCAGGCCCGCGCTTCGTCTGCGACGCCCGCCGCCGCTGGAACTGGGTCGGCTGGCACCTGGCCGAGGTGGGACACCGCCCCTACCGCTGCATCTTCGCCCATCCGGTAGACAACCACCGGATGCGGATCGCCTACGACGACGTGCCGCTGGGCGACCAGCTGGTGGTCTACACCGGCATCGACGACTTCGAGAACCGCAAGAAGGCCCAGGGCAAGGTGGTGCTGCAGGTCTTCATCGACGACCAGCGGGTAGCGACGGTCGACCACCAAAACGCCTGGCCCTGGCACCGCTCGGAGATCGACACCGCGGGGCACGCCGGCAAGCGGGGCAAGGTCCGCTTCGAGATCTCGACCTCGGTGGCCTATGCCCGGGCCTTCTGCTTCACCGGAGACACGCGGCACAGATCATCAACCTCGGGCAGCTCACCCACGGGAAGGGCGCGCTGATGGCCCGGACCGAGGCGCGCACCACCGAGCTCCGCGGCCGGGACTACCTGGTGGCGCTGGTGCTGTTCGCCCTCTCCTTCGCCGCGCTCGGCTACGCCCAGCGCGACCAGGGCGTGATGCGCGACGAGGGGACCTATTTCCGCGCCGCCGAGAGCTACTGGGGGTGGTTTGCCGAGATGGGCGACAACCTCGCCGCCGGCCGGATCAAGGACTCGTTCACCAACCAGAGCATCAGCCGGTACTTCAAGGCCAACCGCGAGCACCCGGTGCTGTTCAAGCTGCTGTTCTCTGCCTCCTGGCGGCTGCTCGGCGAGCCACAGGCCAAGCAGGTCAAGCCGCGCTACGGCCCGAGCCTCGGCTGGCTGTCGGAGATCAGCGCCTTCCGCCTGCCGACCTGGCTCTTCACCGCCCTGGCGGTGGCCCTGCTCTACCTCTTCGGTGCGCGGATCGAGAGCCGCACCGCCGGCCTCGCGGCAGCGCTGCTCTACATCAGCATGCCGCGAACCTTCTTCCACGGTCAGCTCGCCTGCTTCGACAGCGGGGTGACGACCATGTGGCTGCTGACGATCTACGCCTACTATCGGTCGCTGGCGAGCGGCCGGTGGGGGCTGCTGCTGGGGTTGTTCTTCGGCCTGGCCCTGGCGACCAAGCACAACGCCTGGTTCCTCCCCCCGATCCTGCTGATCCACTACCTGATCGTCGTCTGGCCTGATCTGTCGCTTCGTCCGCTGAGGCTGCCGCGGATCCCGCTCGGCTTTGTCGCGATGGCGATCCTCGGGCCGCTGGTCTTCTGGGCCCACTGGCCCTGGATTTGGTACCAGACCTACGAGCGGCTCGAGTGGTACTTCCGCTTCCACCTCCACCACTCGTTCTACAACATGGAGTACCTCGGAGTGAACTGGGGCCCGCCGCCGCTGCCGGTGAGCTACCCCTTCGGGATGACCCTGTTCACGGCGCCGACGGTGTTGCTGGTGCTGGCCCTGGTTGGCTGCTGGATCTACGCCCGGGTGCCGATCACGGCCCGGACAAATCGCTGGCTCAAGCGCAGGCTGCCGCGTTTCGACGACCGCTTTCGCTTCCCTGCCAGGCGGTCGTGGCTGCGTCCGGGCAACGGGCTCGACCCGAGGATCGGCACGCTGCTGGTGGTCAACGCGCTCTTCCCGTTGGTGCTGATCGCCTTGCCCTCGACGCCGATCTTCGGCGGGACCAAGCACTTCATGCCGGCCTATCCGTTCTTCGCGCTGCTCGCCGGAGTGGCGGTGAGCCGGCTCGCTGGCAAGCTGACGCGCTACTTCCGTCGGGTGTCGCTGGCGCCGCTGCTGTTGCCGCTGCTGGTGGCGCTGCCCGGGGCGCTCAACACCTACTTCACCCATCCGTTTGGTTTGTCCCAGTACAACGCCCTGGCCGGCGGCCCGGCCGGCGGCGCCGACAAGGGGCTCAACCGCCAGTTCTGGGGCTACGCGACCCGGCAGGTGTTGCCCTGGGTCGACGAGACCTTTGAGCAGGGCGCGCGGGTCTACTTCCACGACACCAGCTGGGACGCCCACCGGGCCTACGTCCGTGATGGCCTGCTGCGCCCCGATGTTCGCTACGCCGGGATGGAGCTGCCGGCGATCCGCGCCTCGACCCACGCGATGGTGATCCACGAGCTGCACTTCAACAAGTACGACTACTGGATCTGGGACACCTACGGGACCGCAGCGCCGGCGCGGGTGCTGGCCCTCGACAACGTTCCCCTGGTGTCGGTCTACGACCGACAAGACAGCGCGGCCGGGCTTCGCGTGGGTGAGAAGCGGTGACAGAGACGCAGCGCCAGCAGAGCTTCCTCAGGCGGGTCCGGATCCCGATCCTGATCTACATCGTCTGCCTCGGCGGCTACCTCGGCGCTAGCGGCGGGCGGCTGAAGAAGCACAGCAACGACAACCACTACGTCTACCTCGCCCAGTGCTTCCTCGACGGGCGCCTGGCGCTCAAGGGCTCGCCGCCCCACCAGAACGACTGGGCGCTGGTCACCGAGCTCAAGCTGCGCGACGGGCGATCCGTCCGGGGCAGCTTCCTCAAGACCGGTGGGCCGAACCGGTTCAAGACGACCAAGGGGAAGCGGCTGGTGATCAAGCCGGCCGAGATCCGCTCCCGGCGCTACGTCTACTACGTCTCGTTCCCCTGGTTCCCGGCGCTGCTGATGCTGCCGTTCGTCGCCATCTGGGGGATGAAGTTCAACGACGTGATCTTCAACGTCGCCGTCGGCGCGCTCAACCCGGTGCTGGTCTATCTCGTCCTCAGGCGGCTGGTGGCGCTCAAGCTGAGCGAGCGCAAGATCAGCGAGGACCTCTGGCTGGTCGGGATGTTCGCCTTCGGCACGGTCCACTTCTACAGCGCGGTGATCGGCCAGGTCTGGTACACGGCCCACGTGGTCGGGGTGATGCTCACCGCGCTCTACGCCCTGGCCGCGCTCGGGGGGCGGCACCCGCTGTGGGCGGGGGTCTTCCTCGGGCTGGGGTTCGTCACCCGGACGCCGATCCCCTTCGCCGTGGCGCTGCTGGTGGGCGAGGTGCTACGGCGACACCTCAAGCCGCCGCCCGAGGGCGCCGATCGCTTCGGCGGGCAGGAACGGTACCGCTACCAGCGTCCGCCGCTGCTGCCGTGGGTCCGCTCGCTCTGGCCGCGGATCGGCTGGTCGCCAACGATCAAGGCGCTGGCGATCGCCGCCGTGCCAGTGGTGCTGGTGGCCGCGGCGGCCTTCGTGCTCAACTACCTGCGCTTCGACAGCCCCACCGAGTTCGGCCACACCTACCTCAACGTTCGCTGGGCCGAGCGGATCCAGCGCTGGGGCCTGTTCAACTACCACTTCCTCTCGCACAACCTGTCGGTGATGCTGGCGCTCGGGCCCAAGATCCAGACCTCCGCGCCATTCCTCAAGATCAGCTGGCACGGGCTGAGCCTGTTCTTCACCACGCCGATCTTCCTCTTCTTGCTCTGGCCCCGTCGCCGATCGCCGGTGCAGCCGTGGCTCTACCTCTCGGTGCTGTTTCCGATGATCCTCCACCTGTTCTACCAGAACAGCGGCTGGGTTCAGTTCGGCTATCGATTCAGCTTGGACTACACGGTATTCCTGGTGGCGCTGCTGGCCGTCGGTGGTCACCGGAT
>JAUVBO010000595.1 GCA_030591195.1 Pseudomonadota bacterium | reverse complement strand
CCATGGTGGTGCCGGTCGGGATGCCGGGTGGCTGATCGTTGGACACCGTGCCCTGCCCACAGGCGGCGAAGAGCATCGCGGCTGCCAGCAAGGCCAGTGGTGGGGTCAACTGTCTCTGAGCTTTGCTCTTGAACCTCATTGACAGCAAGACAACTGCAACTGCCGTGCAAGTGCGCTGCTATCGGCCTGATGCGTCTATCTGTTTGAATTTGCTTAGTGAGACATGTAGGTCCGAGCGAGAAAGGATGGGGATCCGGTCACCTGAGTGGTGTCGACTGACCCCGGATGCGTCGAAGCTGCGCGAGGAAGCTTCAGCGTCCGCGGCCCTTGCGCCCCTTTCCTGGCCTGAATTTGCCCGAGTCGCGTTGGCCGCG
Organism: Pseudomonadota bacterium; assembly: GCA_030591195.1. The sequence continues at coordinate 3,458 of JAUVBO010000595.1, read as the reverse complement.
TCCGGGGCGGCCACGCTTCGCCGTCTGCCGGGGTGCGCTGTCGCGCAGGTCTCGCTGCAGGGCGCGCACCGCCGCCGGCATTGGCGTGGTCTCACCCCAGTCGACGACGTCGAAGTCGATCTGACGTCGCACGACGTTGGCGGCCACGACTTTGACCTGGACGTCGTCGCCGAGAGAGATCGTCCGGCCACCGCTCCTGCCGAACAGGCGCAGCAACTCGGGGCTGAAGGTCACCCGCTCGTCGAGGCGCTCGAGCTTGACCAGGCCGTCGACGAACGGATCGGCGAGGCTGACGAAGAAGCCGAACTTGGTGATGCCGATCACTCGGCCGAGATGGTCGTCACCGATGCGATCGCGCATCAGGCTGGCGGCATAGATCCGGTGTACCTCTCGCTCGACCGCGAGTGACCGTCGCTCGAGCAACGAGCTCTCGCGCGCGATGGCGGACAGGGCGCCGCGCGAGGTCTGCTCGATCGACCGGGTGAGGTGGCCGCCAGCGGGGCGGCCGAGCCGGCGGAGCAGGTGCTTTACCAGCCGATGGACGTGGAGGTCGGGGTAGCGTCGGATCGGCGAGGTGAAGTGCAGGTAGGCGTCCGAGGCGAGCCCGAAGTGTCCCTGGTTGTCGACGTGGTAGATCGCCTGGCGCAGGGTTCTCAGCAGCAGGTAGCTGAGGGGACGGGCTGCCCGGTGCTCCTGCAGTCGCCGCGCGAGGCTCGCCATGCCCTTCGGCGAGCGGAGGCGCTTGCGCGTCGCCGAGACTCCATAGCTCGCCAGCCAGCCGATGAGCTGCTCGACGGCGGTGGCGTCGGGGATCGGGTGGATGCGCCAGATCGTCGGCTGGTCGTGGTCGAGGAACAGCTGGGCGATCACCTCGTTGGCGGCGACCATCAGCTCCTCGATCAGGCCGTAGGCTCGCTTGATCGGCTCGCTGGCGCGGCTGGCGCTGATCTGCCGCACGCGCGTCGGATCGTCCTCGTCGAGCAGGATCTGGGCCTCGGGCAGATCGAGGTCGAGGCTGCCTCGACGCAGCCGCTCCGCGCGTAGAGCCGTGGCGATGCGGCGGAGCGCGTCGAGCTGCTCGGCGTGCTCGCGATAGGGGGCGCGGCGACCCCGGAAGTCGCCCTCGAAGGCCGCGGCGACGCCGCCGTAGTCGAGCTGCCCGCGGCTGTGGATCACCGCTGCGGCGCAGTCGCTGTCCCAGATCAGTCCCTCGTCGGTGACGTCGAGCCGCACCACCATCGCCAGCCGGTCCTCGTTGGGCCGCAGCGAGCAGATGTCGCTCGATAGTCGAGGGGGCAACATCGGGATCGCGCGATCAGGCAGGTAGAGGCTGCAGCCTCGCCGGCGGGCCTCGCGGTCGGTGGCCGAGCCCTCCGGGACGTAGTGGCTGACGTCGGCCACCGCGATCCAGACCCGGGTGGTGCCAGGCTCGGGGCCGGGTTCCACCGCCACCGCGTCGTCGAAGTCGCGCGCGGTCAGCGGATCGATGGTGACGAAGTGCCGGTCGCGGAGGTCGAGGCGGTCGACCAGATCTTCGGCACTCAGGGCTGTCGGCAGGCGGCCGAGGCTCTGGTCGACCGCCTCGGGGAACTCCTCGGCGACGGACTCGCCGGCGAGGGTCTTGGCCACCTCGGTCAGCAGATCGCCCGGCTCGCCGAGCCGCAGGCAGACCGTGACCCGCAGCGGGTCGCCCGGGTTCAGCGGATAGTGGGAGATCGTCGCCAGCACCGCGTCGCCATCGCTGGCGTCGGTGACCACGTCGTCGACCTGCGCGGCTTTTCCCAGGCGCTTGTCGTCGAGCTCGACCAGCAGCGGGTGCCCCTCGCTGCCGGCCGCGGGGCGCTGTCGGAGGGTCCCGGTGACCCGGCGGCGGCCGCGGTCGAGGACCCGCACCACCTCGCCACGCAGCCGACCCCGGCGGCCCTCCCAGGCGTCGACCTCGACCAGGTCACCGTCGATGGCCGGTCCAACGTCGTCGTCGCGGATCGCGATCGGGTCGAACGCCTCACCGCGATCGACCATCGCGCGGCCGCGGGGTGAGACCCGCAGCAGGCCACGCAGCAGATCTTGCGCTGCCGGGGTGGCGAGGGCGTCGGGCCCCAGGGCGTAGCGCCGGCCGTCGCGGAGCACCAGCCCCTCGCGGACCATCTGCTGCAGCAGGCTCCGGATCTGAGTCGTGCGTCCCCGGTCGAGCCCGAGGGCGCGTCCGATCTCTGCTGGCTGGAGGCCGTCCGGGGGCCCGCCGGCCAGCAGCTCGAAGATCCGGTCTCGGTCGATGCTCACAGTCGCAGCGCCTGTTGGCCTCGAAAAAGTGTGCGAAATTCCAGGCTAGCGGCCGAGCGCGTAGAGGTAACCGTCGTCCGCACCGACCAGCATCAGCCCGCCCCGGCCGACCACCACCGAGGAGTCGATGTCGCCGCCCAGCCGCAGGCGCCACAGCAGCTTTCCCGCCGCATCGAGCGCGTAGACATGATCGTCGCGCGAGCCGAACACCAGCTTGCCAGAAGGGTCTACCGTTGGCGAGGAATGGATTGCTCCGCCCGTGAGGTAAGACCAGGCTAGCTGACCGTCGGGGTGGATCGCGTAGAGCCGGCGGTCGTAGGATCCAACGAGCACCGTGCCATCTCTCGCCACTGCGGGCGACGAGCGCACCGCTCCGCGGGTGCCGAGCTGCCAACGCTGCTGGCCGGTTCGAGCGTCGAGGGCATAGATCCGTCTGTCGTCGCAGCCGACGTAGAGGGTGTCGTCGATCACCGCTGGCGTGCCGTCGCAGTGCCACCGAGCGCGGAAGACCCACTTGAGCCGCCCGCCGCGGCTCACCGCATGAATCGCATTGCCGGCGCTGGTCAGCGCCGATCGAGCGCCAGCTCGCTTCCGGATCGCTGCCAGATGTTGGCGCGAGGCCGTCTGGGTGCCGAAGTAGATCGTCCCGTCCTTGCCGACGGCCGGGGAGGAGAAGGCGTGGCCAGCGAGGGGTAGCCGAAGGCGCCGCCGGCCACGGCGAAGACCGAAAACATACAGAGCGTCTGCCGTGAGGTAGACCGACCCTCCGACCACTGCGGGCGACGAGTCAGCGTCGCAGCGAACGGACTCCGGCCCGGCGCCCGGGACTGTCTTGCATCCACCAATGCGACGGGACCACAAGGTCTTGCCCGTCGACAGGGCGAGGCACCACAACATGTCGGCGTCGGTGCCTACCAGCACCCGGTTGCCGGCAATCGCCGGGGAGGAAAAGATCGTGGCGCCGAGGTTTCGGCGCCAGCGCACCCGGGCGAGGGGATCGAGCCGGGTGATCGTGCCGTCCACCGAGGCGAAGACCGCCGAGCCGTCGGGGAGCAGCGCCGGCGTGCTGTAGACCGCCAGCTTTGCGGATATCCGGTACCGGATTCTGGGTCGGCGGGTCGGAACAGCGTGGCTTGTCCTCCCCAAGCGGCTGGAATTATATCTGAACATAGTGG
>JAUVBO010000347.1 GCA_030591195.1 Pseudomonadota bacterium | reverse complement strand
CGGCGCTGCTGAGCAGGGCGCCGACCCACAGGATCTTCCAGCCCCGCCTCGCCCTGAAGGCCGGCACCTGTCCCGTGGATTCCCCGGGCAGCGACACCAGCGGCGCGCCCTCCTCGGCCGGCTCCTTGGCGATTCGCTCGACGAGCCCGCCTAAGCAGAGGGGGGCGACCCAGGCCGAGGGGCGGAGGTCGACGAGGGTTGGCGGCGCCGAGAGGGCCTGCTCGACGACCACCTTCTCGTCGTCCAACGGCGGCGGAAAGAAGCCGGGCATCGTCGGGCGGTCCGGCAGCTCGCCGGCCGTCTCGCGGCCGATCGCCCCCATGCCGATGTCGAGCTCGGGCAGGCGATCGACCTCGGTCTGTGAGCATGGGATGGCGGCCGCGATGTCGTCTTCGACGATGGTCCTGGCTTGCTCGATCATGCGGCGCTCCTTGCTTGCTTCGTCGGTGATGGCCAGTGGCAGAGCAAACGGCGTGCCTGGGTCAGGCAGCGGGCAAGCCGTTGTTATTGCTATGCGGCCGTACGGGTACGCAAGAACCGCCCGACCAAGATGGCCGAATGGGCGAGATCCGCCCACACCGAGGTCCTGATTTCGCCGGCAAGTTCCGGCCCGGACAAGCACGCCGGCTGGACCGACTGGTCCCACGGCTGATCCCCCGCTCCCACGGCAGATTCCCAGTCTCCTGGAGCACCGTTGAGCGACCGACTGTCGCCCCTTGCGTGGTTGCCGACGAATGCTGCCCTCAGGTCCACGACGTCAAGCTCGCTGCCGACGGTCCGAAACGGGGAAACCACTGGAGATCCTGGGTGGCCCGTCACGTGCAAGGACGATGCATCAGCGTCGTTCCGCAGACTGGCTCGAGGAGGACTCGAAATGCGAAGCTGCTGGCGTGGACTGATTGGCATCGTTACCTGTTTCGGACTGGCGGCCTGCTCGCCTGCCGACCGACCGGACGGCTCGCCCGCCGACCGCTTCAGCGCCGGCAAGGCGGATGAAGCCGACGCGTTCCAGCACATCCCGGTCGAACTTCGCTGCGGCTCCACGATCGACTCCAAGGAGTTCTCGACCTACCAGCCCGCCGAGCCCGACGGCCCCCGTCCCGGGGTCTTCCACGGACTCGACAGTGCCCACAGCTACAGCTTTCCGGGCCAGGCCGGGCAGCGGTACACCTTCAAGCTCGAGCGGGTGAGCGGCCTGATGACCGACGGCCAGAGCCTCGGGATGTTGGTCTACGTGTTCGACGCAACCGATGGGGCTCGCCTCACCGAGAGACTCCGCCCGTACGGCAGCGAGGCCACCGCCGCGCTCGAAAACTCAGTCGACCGCAAGCTGATCGTCTCGGTGGCCACCCGCACGCGAGAGGCCACCGGCGAGTACCGGTTGACCGTCGGCTGCGAGACCAGGTCGGAGATCCAACAACCCAATGGTCAGGAAGACCCACCGCCGGACGGAAAGTACCTCTTTGATCGAAGCTGTGCCGCGTGTCACGCGACCGGGGTTGCCGGGGCACCCAAGCTCGGCGATTCCGCCCGGTGGGCTGACTTGAATGCCCAGGGACAGGACGTGCAGTATCGGCACGCGATTCACGGTTATCAGGGCTGGTTCGGCGTCATGCCACCCAAGGGCGGATTCCTCAACATGAGTGACGATGCCGTGAGGGCCGTCGTGGACTATCTGGTCAGGGTCTCCGGCGGACCCTAGGCCAAAGCGGGGTCAGTAGCAGAACTGAGCTCCGGCGGCGCAGCACTGGTTGCTGTAGTCGCTGTACCAGCGGGGATCGCTGCAGGTGCACCACGCCGACCAGGAGCAGGCCGGCGGATGGTCACGATGACATGGCGGGCACAGGGTGCAGCGATCGACGCCCTGGGGATCCTGGGCCACCGGGCAGAGCGGCGCGTTGCTTGCCGCGTCCCAGACCGTGGGATCGCCGCTGTTCTTGAAGACCATCGTGCAGGCCCCGGCACGGTCGAGGCCGGCCACCGACGCGGGAGCCAGGTCCTGGGGCGGTAGGCAATCGCACGGGCAGCGCACCCGGCACTTGCCGCCTCCGGTGCACTCCATGTTGCCGTTGTCCTCCTTGCCGCAACCGCAATCGCCCGCCAGGCGGCAGTCGCTGACCCCGCCATGCAGGTCGCGATACCCACCAGAGCAGGGAGTGCCGCAGCCGTCGTCCCCTCCGCAGATCACGCCGGCGCAGCTCGGCGTACAGGCCGTCCCGCCGTCGGTGGCCGGTCCCCCCTGCCCCACCACCCGCAGCTGGCAGCTGCCCACCGGCGTGCCGTTGTCACGGGTGAAGGTCAGCGAGAGCACGCCAGCGGCGTGGCCGGTGACCTGGTAGGACCAGGTCCAGGTCTTCGGGGTTCCCGTCGACGACACGCCGTCGAAGCTGGTGGCCGGCGAGCCGGGACCGGTAGCCTCGAGGCCGATGTAGACGTAGGGCGAGGTGTCACTGAAGGACACCGCGAGGGCCTTGGCGGCGTCGATCGGCTGGGGCGGCACGCCGAAGCGTTTGTCGCAGGGCAGCGGCGCCCCGATGTCCTGGGGCAGGCCGGCGTCGGCCTCGGGCGCGCCGGTGTCCTGCACCGTGCCCCCGTCTTGCGGCGTTCCCGCGTCCTGCGGCGGGCCCGCGTCCGGCGGCGTGCTCGGCCCCTGGTCGAGCGATAGCCCCCGATCCACCGGCAACGAGCCGTCGATGGCGCCCGAGACGGTGCCCTCCTGACACCCGGTGACCCAGAGCAACAGCGAGAGCTGGATCGCGAGGGAGAAGGCGAGCTGGCAACGGCAGGCTGTCACGTGGCGCATGGCCGCGATACTAGCCCGCGGAAGCCGCTGTGGGCTACTCAACGCCGAGCAACTCGAGGAAGGCGGCGAGCCGGGTCTCGGCCTGCTCGTCGGAGAACGCGCGCGGATCGTTGTGGTCCGCCTCGAGCAGCAGCGCCGGCAACCCAGCCCGTCGCGCCAGCTGCTCGCGCTGGTCGATCTGGCCCACCGAGTAGGGCTTGCAGGATCGATCCGAGTGGAGGATCACCCCGTCGGCCTGGTAGTCGGCGGCCATCCTCTTGATCGTCTCGAGCTTGTCACCGGTGCTGCGGTTGAGGATCGGCTGGATGTAGACCCGCGCCGCCGACTCGAGCGGCTTGGCCGGGTCGACCAGGTCGCAGAGCTCGGCCCAGGCGTTGGTGTAGGTCGAGGCGACCAGCGCCACTCCACGCTGAGCGAGATAGTCGGACAGGCGCCGCATCCGGTGCCAGATCGGCAGGTTGTCCCAGAGCAGCCGCTTGCGCTCGCCGGTCACCGCCGCGACCCCGCGGGCCACGCGCTGGTCGAGCTCGGCGAGCAGCGCCCGGTAGTACTCAACGGTGAAGGGCTCGCCGCGCATCTCGACGATCGGCGCCATGTGGATGAACTCGTCGAAGGCAGTGATCGGCGCCGGCCGGTGCCGCCCGTGGCGGACCACCTCCCGCCAGAGGTAGGATCCCTCCTTGCTCAGGCGGGTCACCTGCTGCAGCCGGCGGTAGCTCAGCGAGCGCCCGGCGGCGCGCTCGGCGGCCTCGACCCCTGCCTCGAGCTGCTTCTTGACGAACGCCACCGCGTGCTCGGGCGGCTCGCCCGGCCGGTAGAGGAACGGCGTGTCGATCAGCACCAGCGGCACCTTGAAGTGATCGGCCAGCACCCGGTACCAGTAGAGCACCGTCTGGCAGATGTTGGTGCAGCAGACCAGCAGGTCAGGGCGCGGGAGCTTGCCCACCGGCGTCTTGCCCGAGAGCACCGAGCCGAAGTCGGTGCGGGCGTAGGAGCAGATGTCGCGGGAGTAGCCCGCGGCCTCGGCCCGACCGGCGAGCTCCTCGGCCACCCGACGGATACCGCAGACCGCGGCGTGGTTCTCGGGGTAGAGCACGAAGTAGCCGAGGGCGACGAGGAACTCCACCGGGCCACCCGACGTGACCCAGGCCACCTTGCGATCGAGGTTCGCATAGCGCCCCTTGAGGTAGTGGCGGCTGATCAGCTCCTTGAGCCAGGGCGAGCTGCGCAGCGGCGGGGCGAGGTGGGGCTTGTTCCAGAATCCCGGACGGGCCAGCTTGCGTTCGGAGCGCAACCGCTCGATCCGCAGGAGGGTCTCGCCGACGGTGACGTTGAGCTGGTACTGGGCGCGCGTCAACAGGCTCATCAGAGGGTCTCCAGCAACGCTTCGATCCGGGTGACAATCTGGTCCGGCAGGGGCTCGGCGAGGTCGATCTCCACCGCCACCGAGCGGATCCGCTCGCGGTCGAGAGCCTGGCGCAGCAGCGGCAGGTAGAACTGCTCTGGTTCGCAGAACTTGACGCAGTAGAAGATCACCGCCCGGGCGCCGCTGCGCGCGGCCAGCTGGCTCAGGTGGACCGCCCGGGCCTCGACGGCGCTACCCCGGGTCGAGTCCGGCGCCGCCGACAGCAGCCCCTCGGCCATCCGCAGGTAGGGGTCGCGGCCTGGATCGGTGGCGCGATAGAGCCGCCGCCCGCAGCAGGCGAGGTCGTCGGCGACCACCTCGGCCCCGGCGCCGTCGATGACGTCGAAGAGGTCCATCGGCTCGGGGACCAGCCCCGACAGCAGCACACCGAGGCCGCCACGCTCCTCGTGGTTGCCTGCGACCGACAGCGCCGCCCCGGCGACCTCGGCAAACGACTCGGCCGGAAGGTACTCACGCGAGCGCACGAGCTGGTAGAAAGCTCTACTACGATGCGGCAACCGGCGCCGCGCCAGGTAGAGCTCGGCGAGCAATCCGTCGGCGCGCTCCTCGCGATCGACTGCTTGCCGCAGCACCGCCTCCGCCGGCCGCTGGCCGGTGACCTCGGCGAGCCGGGCCCCAAGAACCCGCAGCTCCTCGGCGAGGAAGGTCTCCGTCGGCGATCCCCCATCGCGCGGCAGGTAGAGGGTCAGCACCGGCTTGTCGCCGGGCGGCACGAGGTCGAGCAGGATGCTGCCGAGCCCCTGCAGCGAGTCGCAGGCGTGGGGCACGAGCAGCACGTCGGCCGGCTCGAGGCCACCAGCGAGGATCCAGGACAGCCCGCAGCGAATGATGCTGCAGGTGTAGGCCTGCAAGTGAGCATCGCCTCTGG
>JAUVBO010000252.1 GCA_030591195.1 Pseudomonadota bacterium | reverse complement strand
GCCAGCCGCAAGAGCGTCGAGCGATTGATCCGCGAGCTCGCGCTCGAGCCTCGCCGCGCCGCGGCGCTGCGGGCCCGGATCGCGAAGGCCCGGGGCAAAAAACGCTTCTCGCCGCGCCTGGTGATGCGCGACGTCAGCCGCGACCAACTGGCCCGCCTCGAGACCCACCGCAACGAGCTGCACGGCGTGAGCGTCCAGGCGATGGCCCACCGCCAGTACGTCCACAGCAACCTGATGGCTCACGTCCTCGGGTTCATGAACGAGATCAACCGCGAGGAGCTCCGGCGCGACCGCAACGGCGTGTACGCCTCGGGTGACCTGATCGGACGCTTCGGCGTCGAGCGGCTGTACGAGTCGCACCTGCGCGGGGTACCGGGGATCGAACGAATCATCGTCGACGCCCACGGCTTGAGGAAGAGCGACCGGATGGCCGGCGAGCTGCTCGCCACGGACGGCCACGAGCAGCGCGTCGAGCCGCTGGCGGGCCACAACCTGATCCTGACCATCGACCTCGACTTGCAGCGCCTCGTCGAGCGCGCGATGCGCAACCACGTGGCAGGCGCGGCGGTGGTGATCGAGGTCAACACCGGGCGAGTGCTCGCCAGCGTGTCGAAGCCGGCGTTCGATCCAAACGCGCTCACCGGCGGCGTCGAGGTAGCGGAGATGCGCCGGCTAACGACCAACCCCCACCGCCCACTGCTCGACAAGGTCTTCCGCGAGAACTACTACCCAGGCTCGACCTACAAGGTGATCCCGGCGCTAGCGGCGCTCGAGGAGGGACTGATCACCGGCGCAGAGGAGGTCATGTGCAAGGGCTGGCACCACTTCGGCCGACGCAACTTCCGCTGCAGCCACTCCCACGGAAAGACCAACCTGCACCAGGCGATCGTCCAGTCGTGTAACGTCTACTTCTACACCCTCGCCGAACAGGTCGGCATGGACATGATGGCCAAGTACGCCCGGATGCTGGGCCTCGGCGCGTCCACCGGCCTCGGGCTCAACGGCGAGGTCGGAGGGTTCATCCCGACCAAGGACTGGTATCGGCGCCGCAAGCTCCCGTTCCGGATCGGCTTCACCCTCAACGCCGCCATCGGCCAGGGAGACGTCAAGGTCACGCCGATCCAGCTGGTCAACCTCTACGCGGCGGTGGCCAACGGGGGCAAGCTGCTCCTGCCGCAGATCGTCGAGCGGATCGAGACCCGTGACGGGATGCTGGTCCAGGGATTCGAGCCCCGGCTACGCCGGGCGTTGCCGATCAAACGCGAGACCCTCGCACGGCTTCGTGCGGCCCTCGCCGGGGTGGTCGCCGATCCGAAAGGCACCGCCAACGACGCCCGGCCGGATGAGGTCACCGCCGCCGGCAAGACCGGCACGGCCCAGGTGAGCCGGCGCCTGCGCCATGGCAAGACGATCTGGCTCGCCGACCACTCGTGGTTCGCCGCCTACGCGCCGGTCGAGCGACCGAAGATCGCGGTGTCGGTGCTGATCGAGCACGGCGGGCGGGCGGCGAAGGTCGCCGCGCCGGTAGCGATCCAGATCATTCGCGGGTACTTCAAGTTCGTCAACAACCACGAGGCCGCGACCGCCTCGCAGGGGTCGGCGCCGAGGGCCGGACGCCAGACTGGAGCGACGCGATGAGGGCCTTCGCCAAGCTGCGCCAGCACTTCGACTGGCCACTGTTCATCACGATCGTCGTCCTCTGCGGCATCGGCCTGTTCAACCTTCACTCGGCCACCGCGTCGACGAACCTGACGCTGGTACGGCAGCAGGCGCTCTGGCTCGGCCTCGGCCTGGTGGTCTTCGTCATCTCGGCCATCGTCGACTACCGGGTGCTCAACGGCCTGGCCTATCCGCTGTACGGCATCGGGATCCTGATGCTGGTCCTGGTGCTCGTTGTCGGCAAGAGCGTCAACCAGTCGCGCCGCTGGCTCGACCTGGGCGGCGCCGCCTTCCAGCCATCCGAGATCATGAAGGTGATTCTGATCATCGGACTCGCCAAGTACCTGCACGACGACCCCGTGGTCGAGGGCCGGATGCTCAAGCATATGGCGATCCCGTTCTTGCTGGTCGCCCTGCCGATGGTGCTGATCCTGCGCCAGCCTGACCTGGGCACCGCGATGCTGATCGGCCTGATCTTCCTCTCGGTGATGCTGCTAACCAAGCTCAAGCTCCGCTCGATCGCCACCATGCTACTCGTCTCCGCCCTCTCGCTGCCGCTGTCTTGGAGCTACCTGCTGAAGGATTACCAGAAGACACGCATCCACACGTTCCTCAACCCGACCTCCGACCCGATCGGCGCCGGCTGGCAGGCCCGGCAGTCGCTCTACGCCATCGGCTCGGGAGGAATGCTCGGCAAGGGCTACATGCACGGCACCCAGAACCAACTGCACTTCGTGCCCGAGCGCTGGACCGACTTCCCCTTCGCCGTCTGGGGCGAGGAGTGGGGATTCCTCGGTGCCTCGCTGCTGGTCGGGATCTACCTGTTCTTGATTCTCTGGGCGGTCAAGCTCGCGACCCAGGCCCGCGACAGGTTCGGTGCAGTGCTCTGCGTCGGCATCGCGGCGCTCTTCTTCTGGCACACGGTGATCAGCATCGGCATGGTCACCGGCATGACGCCGGTGGTCGGGATGACCCTGCCGCTGTTCAGCTATGGTGGCTCGTCGGTGATCTCGATGATGTGTGCCGCGGGCTTGCTGATGAACGTCTCGATCAGAAAGACCTCCTTCTGACCGTTCCCCGGTCCGTCCCGTAGACCGAACGGGGCAGGGAAGCAGGCACCGCGCAAGAGTTGCCGTGGTTGCCGGCAAGCTTGGCGTGGCACTGCGCAACAAGCTGCACGACGCAAGGCTTGCCAACGATCTCCGCCTCCACAAGTACGCGTATTTATGCAAACAGATAAGGATATCTGCGCAGAATTCGTCCGGCACGCGCCTTGCAAAAAACAGCAATCATGCTTTCAGAGATATCCACGCAAGAAACTCGGCGGCATGGGTTCGGCCGCAGCGTTCAACTGCAGAAGCTGCGGCTGATCTCGCTTTTCTCCGACCTGGATCAGCGCCGAGAGGAGCCACGGGCCCTGCCCCATGACCATCCCGAGCGTGACCGCCGCCGTCATCACCGCCGCGGCCTCGACCGGGCGCTGCGCCTCCGTAGCGCCGGGTGCGACGCGAGCGCCACCGCGTGGATCGGCGACCTGAGCAAGGGAGGGATGTTCGTCCGTACACCCCGCCCCTTCCCCCGGGGCACCATGGTCGCCGGCGCCTTCCACACCGCGAAGGGGATCGTGGGCTTTCGCGGCCGCGTGGTCAGGGTCGTCGATGAGAGCGCCGCCGCCGCCGCCGGCTTCGGCCTCGAGTTTACCCGGGTCGGCACCCACGCGCTTCCAACGCAGGGCTGACCGGACGCCGTCGACCAGCGTGACGCCCCGAAGCGGCGCTTGATCGATCGCTCCCGGTACTGCTCAAAGGGACGCGAGGTCGCGAGGAGGGCGCGATCTATGCGATGTGCTGGTCGAGGATCCGGCCGAGGCCCGGCATCGCCTGCTCGACGTTTTTCTTCGCCTTGGCGCGGAGCTTGTTGTAGGCCTTGACGATGGTCGTGTGGCGGCTCTGCCGCGCCCGGGCGTCGGTCACCTGAAGCAGGCCCTCGGCGACGTCGGGCGCCCGCGCCACTAGATACTGCTCGAGCGTCCCCTGGGCGCCCTCCTCCTGATAGCGCTCGTGGTAAACTTGCAGCACATCCGTGAACTCGTCGAGCAACGCGTCGACGGAGTTCTGGATCATCCGTGGCCTGAACGCCTTGACCAGCGCGTAGCCGGTCTTGACCGCTATCCCCGCGAGCCCTCGCTTGGACTTGACCTCGCCGTCGATCAGCTTGACACAGTCCTCGATCAACACCGGCCTGAGGTCCGGGTTGTCGGTCAAATCTCTGAGGTTCTTGACCATCCTTCGCTCCTCGTCGTGGACATGATGCGTGCGCCGTCCCCGTCCGGACGATACATAAAGTAGTTGTTCTTTGGTACTGTCAACCTCGATGCTTGAGTCGGCGTCAGACCAGCGTCCTCGTCCCCCATTTGGCCTGAGCTTCGTCGACGGCAGGGGCGTCGTGGTGCTAGCGCAGTATCGGGTCGACCCGCTGGTCGAGATCGCCGGGCTCGAGATGGAGATCCCCGACCTGCGCTTCCCGTTCGACGTGTCGGGAGGCGCTGGCCGTTTCCGCCACCGCCGCTGCCGGCTCCGGTGGGCCACCTTGCGCTGCACCGAGCGCCGGCTCGAGCGCTGGCTCGTCCGCCGGGTCCAACGCGCCGCCTTCGGCTTCCAGCGCTTGCGAGTCCGCCTCAACGCGGGCCAGATCGAGCTGACCGGCGCCGCCGCGCTCGGGGGTGCGACCACGGACTTTGTCTTTCGGGGCTTCGTCCAAGCCACCGACACTCGGCGGCTGCGGTTCTGCCTCTGTGACCTGTCGCTCTTTTCACCCTTTCCGGTCCCCGCGCCCTTGCTCGCCGCGGGCCTGCTGCGCGCCCTGACCGGAACGACCTCGAGGGAGTCGACCTCGATCGCGATCGGGCCGAAGGCGGCTCCTGGCCCGGACCCGACGCTGGCTGGCAGCACCGACCTGCTGCTCGATCCGCTGCAGCTAACGCTGCTCCACGCGCTGACGCCCGCGGGATGGAGGCTCCCTGCGCCATCGGCGGCGCTGACGCGGGTGACGGTCGAGGGAGGCTCGGCGACCCTCGAATACGGCGACGGCGGACCCACCGTCTCCTCGCTGGCCGGCGGCGCGGCTCCCACCCGCCACCTCGCCCAACAGGAGGCCAAGCGACTGTTCGCCGCCGCCGAGTCACTGATCGCCGCCGCCGAGCCGGGGGCCGCCCTGACCGCCTACAGCGAGCAGCTCGAGCGCCAGCCGAGCCACCCGTTCGTCCACGAACGTCTACTTCAGCTGCTCAGCGCCGAAGCCGGTGCTGCGGACCAACTCGACGCGGCGGTAAGCCGCGCCAGGGAAATCCTCGGATCGGACTTCTACCCGGCCGTGGCGGCCGAGGCGATCGCTCGCGAACGGCGCGGCCAGCACCTGGAGGCCACCCAGGCCTACGAGCGCCTCGCCGAGCTCGCTGACGAGTCGGAGCGGAGCCCCGAGCGCGCCTTCGCGTTGCTCGCGGCTGGCCGCTGCGCCCTCGCCGCCGAGGAGCGTGCGCGTGCCCGGCAACTGTTCGAGCACAGCCGCCAGCTGCTGGCAGGTGACTGCCGCGCGCTGCCAGCCCTCGCCCGCCTCTACGCCGAGGACGGCGACTGGCAGCGGCTGGTCGAGATCAGGCGGGCCCAGATCGCGACCGCCGAGAGCGCCACCCCGCGCCTGCAGGCTCACCTGGCCCTCGCCGAGCTCTACCGGGTCCACCTCGAGCGCCCGGACTTTGCCCGGGAGCAATACGAGGCCGCCCTGGGGATCGACGCCGGATGCGAGCCCGCGCTCCAGGGCCTCGCCGAGGCCGCGATCGACGCCGAGGCGCCCCTGGAGGCGGTCGCGGCCCTCGACCACCTCTGTGAGGTAGCTGCCGGCCGAGGCGACGTCGCGGCGCAGATCGCCATCCACCTCCGCGTGGCCGCCCTCTGGCGCCACACCGACGACGACGACAGCGCCCTGGCG
>JAUVBO010000315.1 GCA_030591195.1 Pseudomonadota bacterium | reverse complement strand
CGAAGCGAGTGGTCGTGCTGCCGCGGGGCGGCAGCTCGGCGTCGAAGCCGAGCAGCTCGGTGAGGGCCCGTCGGTCGCGTCGGCTGCCGATGCCGTCGAGGCCGGTGGGGTCGAGGCCGGTGATCACCAGGTTGCCGCCACCGCGGACGTAGCTTCGTAACATCTCGGCCTGCCCGTCGGTCAGCGCGGCGAGGCTCGGGGCGACGAGCGCCCGGTAGCGCTGCAGTCGCTCGAGCGACTGGCGCTGCAGGGCCTCGATAGCGAAGGGCCGGTGCAGGTGGCCGAGGGCCTTGACCAAGCCGCGGTACTCGCCGAGGAACTCGAGCTGGGTGACGCTGTCGCGCGTCTCGTCACTCCACCACTCGCGGTCCGGCCCGCTGTAGGGCTGCCCGGTCCGCAGGTCCTTGCTCTCGACCAGCGGCGGATCGGTCGAGCTGTACATCGCGTAGCCGTAGTGGTGGTCGAGGTAGTCGCGCGAGAGCGACGAGTAGAGCACCGCCACGCGGGCCGCCGGAGCGCTGGTGTAGATCGCCTGCCGATGGGGGTCGATCCAGCCGTACATCCGCTTGCGGAACCCGGCGCCGACGGAGCGCGCCATCTCGGGGGTCTTGGTCTCGTAGGGGTTGGCCTGGGCCGAGAGGGCGATCGCCATCACCATCTCGGCATCCCACTCGGTGTTGCCGTAGCAGAAGACCCAGGTCGGCCGTCCCTTGTCGGCGCCGCGGGCGAACTTGGTCATCGCGATCTTGGAGAGCCAGTCATCGGGGCTCGCGTGGAGCATGCCGAGCATGTTGGAGACCGAGTCGATCTCCCACACCTTGGAGAGACCCTCGACGGCGCCGGTGAAGCTACCGTCGAGTCCCTTGTCCATCGCGTCGTTGTAGTCGGTGGTGAAGACCTCGATCACCACCTCGACCTGGGGGTTGGCGTCGCGGGCCGCGCCGTGGATCGCCATCAAGAAGTCGTTGAGATCCTCGTGGCGGTAGTTGATCCATTGCCGCCAGACCGGGTCGCGCCAGTCTTCCTCGGCCGGCAGGTCGTGGCCGGTGTCCTGCTTGAAGTGCTTCCGGTGGTGCTCGCAGTGGCAGCTCCACTTCACGCCGGTGTCCATGAACAGCGGCACGTCGGCCCAGATGCCGTCGACACCCGAGCGGGCGAGCTTGCGGATCCGGGCGAGGAAGTAGTCGCGGTAGCCGCTCCGTGGGCACATCCAGGCGCTCTCATCGTCCGCCTCGACCCAGTCCTCCTGTCCGCCGTAGAAGACGTTCTTCTTGCCGCTGAGGCCGACCTGCAGCCAGTCGGGGTGGTCCTTGGCCATGGTCGAGTGCTTGTTCTTGCCGCCGACGGTCTGGATCTCGAGGGTGGTCAGGTACCAGACCACGCGCAGGCCCCGGGCGTGCGCTTCCTCGGCCACACGGGAGACGAGCTTGAGATCATTGGCGAACTCGTCGTCGGTCTTGTACCCGGACAGGGACGAATCGGCGATCACCACGTCCACGTGCTGGTCGACCAGGGCCTCGAGCTGGCTGTGGAGCAGCACGTCGGACATCCCCTGGTAGACCTCGAGGCCGGCGAGCTTGCCCTGGCTCATCCAGTCTTCGAGCGCGGGACGCGCTGACGGATCGCCGCCGCAGCCGCCCAGCCCGGCCCAGGCGACGATCACGCAGCTGAGCGTGACCCTGGCGCTCGTTCGACAGCTGAAGAGCGAGGCGCGGTTGGGAGAGCGGGTGACGGTGACCGCAGAACCGAGCGCGTTCAAGGGTGGCGACCTCCCGGGGGACCAGAGCGCGAGCGCTCGACAGGGTGCGACATCGATAGAATAGTGTAAGACTACACGCTGACGTGCAACCAGGGCCAAGGTCGGCGACGGGCGTTCCACGGCAAGGAGGCAGCCGCGTTGCTACACGACGAAGGGGCACGCGCCCCATCGCCCCGAACTGACGAGCGGGTTGGTGACGACGCCAGTGACAGCGGCGTCGTCCTGGTCATCGACGACAGCCCGATCTACTGCGAGGTCATCCGCGACCGGTTCGAGCAGTGGGGCCACGAGGTCGTCACCGCCAACAGCGGAGCTGAGGCGCTGGCCGAGCTGCGGGCGGGCCGCTTCGAGGTCGTGATCAGCGATGTGATGATGCCGGGGATGGGCGGTATCGAGCTGCTCGGCAAGGTGGCGGCGGTCGATCCGGATCTGCCGGTGGTGCTGCTCTCCTCGAACTCGGAGCTCGAGACGGTGCTCCGGGCGCTTCGCCGGGGCGCCTTCGACTACGTGATCAAGGACGCCGACCTCGAGCCCCTGAGGCGCGCCGCGCGTCGGGCGCTGGTGCACGTGCGGCTGGTGCGACAGAACCGGTCGCTGGTCGCCGAGCTGCACCGGATGAACGACGAGCTCGAGCAGCGGGTGGGCGAGCGTACCCGAAGCCTCGAGCAGGCCAACCGGCGGCTGACCGCGGACCGGGCGGAGCTCGAGCGCGCGCTCGAGTCGCTCTCGGATGCCCAGGCGAAGCTGGTCGAGAGCGAGAAGATGGCCAGCGTTGGCCTGCTCACCGCTGGCGTGGCGCACGAGATCAACAACCCGCTGGCCTTCCTGCTGCCGAACTTCCAGCAGCTGGAGCTGTACTGCAAGGGCCTGCGCGAGGGCACCGTGGTCATCGGCGAGGTCGGCGCGGATATGTCGGAGTTAATCGCCGACTGCCGCGACGGGCTCTACCGGATTCGTGACATCGTCCGCGAGCTGGGCCTCTTCTCCCGGCGTAGCGGTGGTGGGCGTGGGCCGGTGGACCTGCTCGGTGTGGTCCGCTCGGTGGTGCGGATCTGCGGCAGCCAGCTGCGCCTCAAGCTGATGCGGATCGAGGCCCCCCCGGAGCTGCCGGCGGTGGAGGCCGACGCCGGCAGCATCCGTCAGGTGCTGCTCAATCTGCTGCTCAACGCCGTGCACGCGGTGAACCTAGCCGGAGGGGGGCGGGATCTGCGCGCCGAGAGAGAGGCGGTGCGGATCGAGATCGAGCGCCGCGACCAGCAGGTGGCGCTCCGGGTGATCGACGCCGGGGTGGGCATGGCGCCCGAGGTCGCCGCGCGTGCCTTCGACCCGTTCTTCACCACCAAGCAGATGGGTCAGGGCACGGGGATGGGGCTCGGAGTCAGCCGTCGGCTGGTGGAGCAGATGCGCGGCGCGATCACGCTCGAGAGCCGCGTCGGCGAGGGTACGACGGTCACCGTCACCCTGCCGGTGAGCGACGTGCCAGCGGCGGCTGCCACCGCACCTGGCCTGCCGGCGGTGTCGGTTCCGCTGCCGCAGCGAGCCGCGGGCGAGCGGCCGACGGTGATGATCATCGATGACGAGCGGCTCCTGCGCTCGACCTTGGCGCGGGTGCTCAGCGGTCGCTACGAGGTGGTCTCCCTCGGCGATGGCGACGCTGCGCTGCGCTGGTTCGACGAGCAGCCGTGGCCCGATCTGGTCCTCTGCGATCTGGTGATGCCTGGGCTCAGCGGGATCGATGTCTTCGCCGCTGCCGCGAAGCGGCATCGAGCGCTCGCCGACCGCTTCGTCTTCATCACCGGCGGCGCGACCAACGACGAGGCGCTGCGCTTCATCCAGGAACACCGCGACCGCGTCGTGTACAAGCCGATCGACCTCGGCGAGCTGCAGCGGCTGATCGACCGCCTGACCAGCGCGTAGCTAGAGGCTGATCGAGACGCCGCCCATCAGCCGGTGGTTGGCCACCAGCAGGTCCTCGATGTCGCTCGCCGCGTCCTCGAGCTGGTAGCTCACCAGCAGCTGGAAGGTGTCGGACAGCGCCACGCCGAGCGTCACGTTGACCAGCACCATCGTCTCGCGGCGGTCCTGGACCGACGGGTCCGCACCGGCGAGGCAGTCGCTGCCGACGTGGGGAGGCCGCGACTCGGCCTCGCAGGGGGTGCGGTCGGTGTAGGAGCGGCGGACGTGGGTCAGCGACGACTCGAGCGACACGCGCTCGCGCCAGTTGACGCTCAGGCCGCCCGAGACGATGTGGTCGAGGTAGTTGAAGAAGCCGCCGTTGTCGCGGTTGAGCCGGAGGCTGTAGGCCGCGCGGGCGCGCAGCGGACCGAAGATCTTGCTCGCGACGGCCAGGCCCCAGATCTGACGGGTCATCGCCAGGGCCTCGCCGAGCTCGGGCTCGCGCTCGGGTGGTCGGGCGGCGTAGTTGGTGAACGACCGGTAGGCGACGTCGTAGCGCAGCCGGACCGACAGCAGGTCGTCGAGCCGATACTTCAGCGCGAGGTCGGCGCCGATGTCGAAGAACCGGTAGTCGGGCTCGCTGTCCTCCGGGTTCTCGAGGAAGTTCACCTGCTTGATCTGCAGGTAGGGACCGGCGTCGACGAAGAAGCCATCGGCCAGGTGGTAGGCGAGACCGGCGCGGAGGATGTCGGCGAAGAGGCCGTAGCGGATCGTCGTCCCCGCCGCGCCCTCGATGAACACCGGCGGGGTCTTCGAGCGCTCGATCAACAGCAGGTTGCCCAGGCTGAGCTCGAGCTTGTCGCTCAGGCGGTAGACCAGCTGGGCCGGGTGCTCGATCAGCAGCTCGAACAGGCCTGCGTCGGCCACGGGTGACCGCGCGATCGTCGACAGCTCGGTGCGCAGCCGCAGCCGCGGCGAGGGGCGATAGCGGAGCTCGATGCCCCCCTCAACCGCCCAGATCACGCCGCCCTCGACGTCCGCCGTGGTCACCTTGTAGTTCGACTCGTACCCGAGCAGCGGGGTGAGGTAGAAGCCGAGCTCGTAGCTCTTGCCGTCGAAGTGGCCGCCAGCCCGCGAGAGCGCGGGCGGCCTGGTGCTGGATCGCCCGGCGCTGGGTCCCCGGCCACCGAGGCCGATCGCCGCAGCGGGTGAGGCGGCCAGCGCGACGGCCAGCAGCGAGAGCGTGGCGACGAAGGACGGTCTGGGCATTACTCGGCTCCTCGACGGACGAAAAGGCGGACCACCGTCAGGTCGCGGACGGTCAGGGTCAGACGCGCCGCGCTGGCGTTGCGCGTGAGCTTCAGCGGGCGCGGGCTGCCGAGGAACGGCAAGGCCACGGCGCGGGCGGCCCCGAGCCCAGCAGTGGACAGCCGCAGGGCCACCCGGGCGGGGCGGCCATCGATGGTCGCGAGGCGGATCTGGATCTCGCCGTCCGGCCGCTGGAGCAGGTTAGCAGCCACTCGTGCCCCTCCCGCGTCGACGAGCAGCGGCAGCCGGACGAGCCGCGCGACCAGCGCGCTGGCGGTGACGCGTTTTGCCGCCAGCCGAGGGTCGCGCCGATCGATCCCGAGCGGGCCGTATCGTG
>JAUVBO010000934.1 GCA_030591195.1 Pseudomonadota bacterium | reverse complement strand
TCGGCGGCCAGACCAACCAATGGGGCCCCTACGTCGAGACCGGCGAGCGGTACTACCCCTAGACCTCGTTCGCGCCTGGCCCGTCATGACGCAGCGAGTCATCGAACTTACTCCTATTGATTAAACCTACTTGTGTGCTAGACACTCCGGCTGGGGGAAGAGTCTGTTCTCAGCGGAGGTAACCGATGAAGACGATCGTGTTAACAGCTTGTTTTTCTTTGATTATGGCGCTCGGCTGCGGGGCGGACGACAAGGCCGACAACGGCCAAGACCCCAACCAGCCCACCGGGCCCGAAACACCCGCGCCCGAGACACCCGCGCCCGAGACACCCGCGCCCGAGACACCCGCGCCCGCGGTGGCGCCCACGGCGAGCTTCCAGGGCCTCACCGCCTACGACGGCTTCCAGGGCACGATCGACATCGAGCTCGAGCACAGCGCGTCGGTGGACAAGGTCGAGCTGCTCGCCGACGGTAAGGTCGTGGCTACGGCCGATGCCGCGCCGTTCAAGATCACCTGGGACAGCACCAAGGTCGCCGACGGGGTGGTCAAGCTCCAGCTCGTGTCCCACGCGGGCGACGAGACGGCCAAGAGCGACGAGCTGCCGGTGATCCTCTTCAACGAGGGCGAGGCGGCGACGTGGATCGACGGCAGCCGCGGCGAGATGAGTATCGCCGAGGGGCTGGACAGCCACGTCAAGCACCACTGGATCATGCCCCAGGGCGTCACGCGCGTCATCGGCGTCGTGACCTGGGACAACCCCGAGTTCAAGCTCGACCTCGCCGTTGGCGTTGGCGGGTGCCCCCACTCCGGGGAGGAGGCTGCACGCGCCAACTCGGACACCTCGCCCGCGATGGTCGAGTTCGTCGCCCAGGGCAACCTGACCGAGGCCCAGTGGTTCGCCCACTCGGGCGCGACCAACGAGCCCGATCTGCTCAACAAGAAGTCCGGCTACCAGATGAAGGTCTATCTGCTGAAGTAGCGCCGAGTCGCGCGCAAAAAAGGCGGTTCGTTTTCGCGGCGAAACGAATATGATCCGCCCATGCGTGGATCCGTCGTTTCCGTAAATTTGGTCGTGCTCGCCTCCCTCGCTGCCTGCTCGGGCGGGGACCGGGCAAAGAAGGTCAAGGGCCCCGGTGCTGGCGCCAGCCCCGCCCACAGCACCGCTTCCGCCCAGGCCCCGGCAACCCCGGTAACCCCGGCAGCCCGCAAGCCTGCGGCAGCCAACGTCACGGCGCCGCCGACCATCGACCGCCGCTACGACTTCGACCTGGTGGCCAACCTGCCGCTCGCGCATCTGATCCACCACGGGCTGGTGGCCGACGCGGCCAGCCCAGGATTCGACAAGTACCTCCGCGACTACAGCCGCCAGTGGAAGCTCGGAGTCGACGAGGGCGACAGCCCGTCAGCGCTGACGCCACCACGACAGGCCCGGCTCTGGCTGCCGGTGGGCAGCGATCTCGCTGGCGAAGGCGCCAAGCTGACCGTCGAGGTCCGGTTCAAGCCGGTGGGCAAACAACGACTGGCGCTGTTCATCAACGACAAGCAGGTCGGCGAGGCCGAGGCCCGGTCCGGCTGGCAGACGGTGCGGATGCCGCTGCCAGCGGGGATGGTCAAGCCCGGGGTGGTGCGGGTGCGGCTCTATTTCGGTCGCGCCCGGACCTATCAGGGCCGGCGAACCTCGGCGGCGATCCGCTACGTGCGCCTCGCCCGGGCCGACGCCGCCGCGCTCCCAGAGGACGAGGCGACGCTGAAGCGCGCCCTCGCCCGCTCCGCCAGCGGCGACCTGCAGCTGCCGGGCGCCGGTACCGGCGTCGACTACTACGTCACACCTACCACCGGGCTGCGGCTGCTCGGCCAGGTCGAAGGCGCGCCGCTCGAGGTCTGGGGCCAGACCGACGGCCAGGCGCCGGCCAAGCTCGCTGCCGTCGCGCCGGGCAAGCCCCTCGCGCTCTCGCTCGACGCTCACGCGGGCAAGGCGCTGCGACTGATGATCCGGTCGGCCGGCAAGTCGGGCAGCGCCTCCCGGCTACGGTTCGCCCACCTCGGCGGCGGGGGCCAAGGATCCACCCCGCAGGCCGCCGCTCCCAAGCGGGTGGTCTTCTGGCTGATCGACGCCCTGCGCGCCGACAAGCTCGAGTTCTACGGCGCCCGCGGCGCCAGCCGCCCGCAGGTCAAGACACCGCACCTGTCGCAGGTCGCCGCCGAGGGCACGGTCTTCGATCCGTTCTGGGTCAACTCCAACGAATCCAAGGCGAGCCACGCGAGCTTCTTCACGGGGGTCTACCCGGCGATCCATCGGGTCCTCAGCCGTCCGGCCAAGCTGCGCAACAGCCACGTGACCCTCGCCGAGGCCTTTCGCGAGGCGGGCTATCGCACCGGGGCCTTCGTCAGCAACGGCTTCATCAGTCGACGCTGGAACTACCACCAGGGCTTCGAGGAGATGTTGAACTTCATCCGTGAGGGCACGGCCAACGACGCTCGGGCGGTCGTCAACAAGGCGATCCCGTGGATCGACCGCCACCAGGGCGAGCGGTTCTACCTCTACCTCGGCACCAGCGACACCCACGTCTCGTACCGGGTGCACCGCGAGTTCATCAAGCAGTACGACAAGCCCCAGCCCTACCGCGGCCGCTACCGACGCTTCCTCAGCGGCAAGGAGCTCGGCCGGATCAAGCAGGCGCGCCGTTCGCCGCCGCTGCGCGAGCGCCAGCGGATCGAGGCGATCTACGAAAACGAGCTCGCCTTCAACGACCACCACTT
>JAUVBO010000768.1 GCA_030591195.1 Pseudomonadota bacterium | reverse complement strand
CGAGCTGCGGCCGCGCGACCAGGTGGCCAACATGACGTGGGACCCGAAGCAGGGCCAGAGCGATCCGACGAAGCAGTACGACCCCAACCGGGACACCTCGCGCGGTCGAAAGGTCGCGCCGCCCACGCACTGCTCCGGATGTCACCGATGACGATCACCCGCGACAAGAAAGTCCCGGACCTTCACCCCGACGGAGCGGCCCCAGCTCACTCCGGCGAGGTGTTCGCCAGCGATCTGGCCCGCGCGCTCCAGGCCGACCTCGGCGTCGACCGCCGTCAGTTCGTGGGGCTGATGGGAGCCTCGCTGGCCCTCGCCGGCGTCGCCCTGCCCGGCTGCGTGCGCAGGCCCCGGGAGAAGATCTTCCCCTACACCAGACGACCCGAGGACCTGATCCCCGGTCGCCCGCGCTTCTTCGCGACCTCGATGCAGAGCGGCTCGGAGGTCCTGGGCCTGGTGGTCGAGAACCAGGACGGCCGTCCGACCAAGGTCGAGGGCAACGACCTGCACCCGATGAACCAGGGCAAGGCCAACGCCTGGGCCCAGGCCTCGGTGCTCGGGCTCTACGACCATGACCGGGCGAAGAAGCCGACCTACCGCAACGCCGAGATCCCCTACAAGGCGGCGGCGCGGCTGCTCAACGACTTCGGCAACACCGCCCGCAACCTCAACGGCGAGGGCATCGCCCTGCTGGTCGACTACGGCCAGTCGCCGACCTTCCGCGCGATGCTCGCCGAGTACCGCGAGGCCTTTCCCAAGGGAAAGCTCTACGTCGACGATGCGGCCTACCCGACCAACGGGTTCGCGGGCGCGGCGATGGCCGGGCTCGAGGGTCTGCGGCCGCTCTACTGGCTCGACCGGGCGAAGACGATCCTCGCGCTCGACGCCGACCCGATCGGCGCGGAGGGTGACACCCTGCGCAACGCGCGCCTCTTCAGCGCCGGTCGCGCGGTGCGCACCACGCGCGACCGGATGAACCGGCTCTACGTCGTCGAGCCGGCGTTCACCATCACCGGCGGCGCGGCTGACCACCGCCTCCCCCTGCCCGCGTCGAAGATCGGCGACTTCCTCGTCGCCCTCGTCCTGCGACTGCTCAAGGCCGGCGTCAACCCGCCGGCCGGCACCGAGGCGCTGGTGGCGACGCTGCGCAAGATGGGCGATCCGCTGGCCAGCGACCCGCTCACGGCGCGCGAGCCCTCGCTCTCCCGCTGGCTCGGCGTCGTGGCCGATGACCTGCGCGCCAGTCGCAAGCGCTCGCTGGTGGTCGTCGGCGAGCGCCAGCCGCCGCGGGTCCACGCCCTCGGCCTGCTGCTGAACCAGATGCTCGGTAACATCGGTCGTGGGCGGCCGCTGTCGTTCCGCGCCGATGTTGGCTGGCCGCGCACGGATCAGCTCGGCGACCTGCCGGCCCTCGTCCGCTCACTGAACGCCGGCGAGGTGCGGACGCTGGTGATCCTCGGGGGCAACCCCGTCTACACCGGCGGCGCCGAGCTCGACCTGGGCCAGGCGCTGAAGAAGGCCAAGGTCAGCGTCCACGCCAGCGAGCACCTCAACGAGACGTCGAAGCAGGTCACGATGCACCTGCCGCTGGCCCACTATCTCGAGGCCTGGGGCGACCTGCGCGCCACCGACGGGACGATGTCACTGCAGCAGCCACTGATCGCCCCGCTCTACTCAGCGCCCTCGGCCATCGAGCTGCTGGCGATGCTGCTCGGCGAGCCCCGCCCCAGGGGATACGAGCTGGTACGCAAGCACTGGGCGACCCAGGGCTCGCCGCAGGCCGATCTCGTCTGGCGCTACGCGCTGCACGACGGACGGCTGCCGCGCAAGGCTGGGGCCGGCGCAGCGCCGACGCTCACCTGGGAGAGGCTCGACGCCGGGTGGCGGGGCGCCAAGGCCGCGCCGTGGCCGAGCAAGGGCCTCAACGGCGCCCTCGACTTCGGCCGCGACAGCCGGCTCGAGCTGACCTTCAGCCTCGACTGGTCGGTCTACGACGGCCGCCACGGCCACATCACCTGGATGCACGAGACACCCGACCCGTTCACCAAGCTGACCTGGGACAACGCAGCGCTGGTCTCCCCTCGCACGGCCGCTGGCCTCGGCGGGCTCACGACCGGCGAGATGGTCGAGATCGTCGCCGGTGGCCACAGCCTGAGCATCCCGCTCTTCGTCACTCCTGGCGTGGCCGAGGGCACGATCGCCCTGCCCCTCGGCTATGGCCGCCAGCAAGCCCCCCGCCAGTGCAAGGACGTCGGCTTCAACACCTACACCCTCCGCACCACCGCCACGGCGGGCTTCGCGGTCGGCGTCACGCTGAAGCGAGGCCGGGGGCGCTATCCGCTGCACACCGCGCAGGACTACGGCAGCCTGGTGCCGAGCACCGAGGAACGGCCCGGCCTCGGACCCAAGCCGAAGGAGTCGCAGTTCCCCCGCCGCCCGATGGTGCGTCAGGCCACCATCGACCAGTTCCGCGCCGACCCGGGCTTCGTCAAGAAGGACGAGGTGATGCCGGCCAAGCAGCTCAAGTCGCTCTGGCCCGATCCCCACCCGCGCGAGGGCCACCAGTGGGCGATGTGCATCGACCTCAACGCCTGCATCGGCTGCGGCGCCTGCTCGCTGGCCTGCCAGGCGGAGAACAACATCCCGGTGGTGGGCAAGGAACGGGTCGGCCAGGGCCGCGAGATGCACTGGATTCGCATCGACCGCTACTTCGAGGGCGACGAGACGGCTCCAAGGGTCGTCCACCAGCCGATGCCCTGCCAGCAGTGCGAGAACGCCCCCTGCGAGCAGGTCTGCCCGGTGGCAGCCACGGCCCACAGCCCCGAGGGGCTCAACGACATGGCCTACAACCGCTGCATCGGCACCCGTTACTGCTCGAACAACTGCCCCTACAAGGTCCGGCGGTTCAACTACTTCAACTTCCAGCAGGAGAACCACCGTCGCAACCCGCTGCTGGCGATGCAGCGCAACCCTGACGTCACCGTACGATTCCGCGGCGTGATGGAGAAGTGTACCTACTGCGTGCAGCGGATCCAGCAGGCGAAGATCGCCAGCAAGCGCCGCGACAGCGACGAGATCCCCGACGGCGTGATCGTGCCAGCCTGCGTGCAGACCTGCCCCACGGCCGCGATCAGCTTCGGCGATCTCAGCGTCGAGGGCAGCCTGGTCAATCGCCGCAAGCGAGAGAGCCGTAACTACGCGCTGCTCGCCGAGCTCAACGT
>JAUVBO010000831.1 GCA_030591195.1 Pseudomonadota bacterium | reverse complement strand
GGAGCACCTCGCACCAGAGGCGCCGGGCGAAGGAGCGCAGCAGCACCGAGAGGATCGGGTGCAGCACGGTGCGCAACCGGATGCCCGACGGCTGTCCGTCGTAGATTGGGCGCACCGGAACGTGGGCCACGCGAGCACCCACTGCGTGCAGCCGGGCGAGCTGGTCGTTGAGGTAGCCGTAGCGGTCGAAGACCCTGCCCTCGAGCGCCTCGAGGGTCGCCCGCGACGCGGCGGTGTAGCCGCACTGGGAGTCGAAGACGCCCCAGTAGCCGGAGGTGACCTTGGTCAGCATCGTCAGCACCAGGTTGCCGGCGATGCGTCCGAGGGGCATCGTCCGCCAGACGTCCGGGTGGCGGAAGCGGTTGCCCTTGGCGTAGTCCGCTCGCTCCCCGACCACCGGGTCGAGCAGGCGCGGCAGGTCGGCCGGATCCATCTGCCCGTCGCCGGCCATCACCGCCACCACCTCGGCGCCGCGGGTGAGCGCCGCCGCGTAGCCGCTGGCGATCGACGCCCCGACGCCGCGGTTGCGTTGGTGGCTGATCAGGGTCAAACCGGGCCGGCTGGCCAGCAGGTCGGCGATGGTCTCGGCCGTGCCGTCGTCACTGGCGTCGTCGATGACGTAGACCTGGTCGACGAACAGCGGCACGGTGGCCACGGCCCCGCGCAGGTGGTGCCGGACGTTGTACGCCGGCATCACCACGGCGATGGTTGCACCTCGATACATCGCGTCAGCGCTACTTGGTCGAGCGAGGGACCTCGAAGGTGATCGCCTTGAACATCACCGACATCCGGTCGCGCAGCGCGCCCCGCTTCATGTCCTTCTGGACGATCTCGCGGGTAACGTCGCTGAGGTTCTTCTCGAGGCCGGCGAGGTTCTTGACCAGCTGGCGCTTGAGGTCGGCGTTGCCGCGGGTCTTGCCGAGGATCTTGATGTTCTTGCGCACTTCATGCTGGCGCTCGCCGTAGGTGTCGCGGCTGCGCCGCAGGCGCGACAGCTCACTGTCGAGCCGGGCGATCTGGCGCTGGAGCTCGATCACCTGCTTGAGCTGGTCGAGGGCCGGCGAGCTGATCAGATCGGCGCGCTTGATGTACAGCGCCAGCGCCCGGCGGCCGTACCAGGAGGTCAGCCGGACGGTCTTGCGTACCGGTTGCTCCTCGCGCACCTCGAACTTGGTCTTGCCCTTGGCCGCGACCTTGACCGGGACGAAGTAGTAGCTCTTCTCGAGCAGCGTCCCCTTGGCCTGGTTGAGCAGCTTCCAGCCGGTGCGGTGGCGGCGCTGGACGTAGAGTGTCGTCGCCCGGTCGGTGCGGTTGTGGATCGTGTACTTGAACACGGCGACGCGCTTGTACTCGCAGCTGATCCAGCCGCGGTTGATCTTCAGTAGCTCGACAGCCTCGTCCTTGACCGAGTCCTCGAGCTTGACCACCACCCGGCCATCGAGGGCGTAGGGCACGAAGGTCTGGGTGCCGGCCTCGACGCGACCCGAGACCGCCTCGCCGACGAAGGTGCCCGCCCGGTAGATCGCCACCGGACCCTTCTCGAGCACGAAGCCGGTGTCGTTCTTCATCCGCACCGCGCGGTAGGGGTGCTCGCGGGAGGCGTCGATCCGGTAGAGCAACACGTCGTCGGCGGGCACGCGCTGGTTGATGATCGAGACCAGCGCGCTCTGCCGGTCGCGGATCGTCACCGGCTTCTGGATGTCGTAGCGAAAGAGGCTGCCCACCTGTGAGCCGCCGACCAGCGTCTTGAAGCTCTTCTCGAGCAGCTTGGCGTTCATCTCGGGGGCTGGCTTGGGTCGCGCGATGGAGCCGTCGGCAGCCCAGTCACCCTTTGCCTTGCGCTTCTTCGACGGGCGGCGCATACGGCTGCGGCTCGGCGCGGCCGAGGTCTTGGGCGACCGCCGCGCCTCGGCCTTCATCACGGGCTCGTCAGCGTCCTCGTCGGCCTCGGCGGCGCCGTCGGTGGGCGGCGGCGGGGCGGCGGCGTAGGCCTCCTGGCGCGGCGAGAGGTCGGGGCGGCGGACGAAGCGCGGGGTGTAGAGGTCGTACCTGAAGGTCAGCGGCGTGCCGGCGGTGAGCGACAGCTGGACCTTGTCCCAGTTCTCGCCCGAGACGTTGTCGACCACCGCCCAGCCCTGGAGCAGGGCCTTTTCGCCCTTACCTTCCTTGGGCAGCACGATCCGGTAGGCCGGCTTCCAGGTCGGCATCTCGACCACGTAGCTCAGCAGCAGGTCGTGGGCGCGAGCGCCGACCAGGTGCACGGTCAGCTCCACCGGCTTCCAGGCGCCCTGATCGAGGGCCACGTCGAGGGCCTGGCGCAGGCCGACCTCGAGGGTCCGGTCCATCACCCGCAGCTCGCGGACCTTGGCCAGGTCGAAGGCGCGCAGGGTGCCGTCGTCGGCGAGGATCGTCAGCCGCCCGCCGCCATCGGCGCCGGCGTCGATGCCGACGATCCGTCCGGTGCCGCTGACGCCCTTGGCGCGGACCCGGGCGCGCGAGCCGCGGAAAGCCCGGGCCAGCGCGGCGAGGCCACCGCCCTGTTGCACCTGGCGCGGCAGGGCTGCGAGGCGTCGGGCCTGGGACTTCTCCACCGGCAGGGCGATGTTCACTGCCCGTCCGTTGGAGAGGTCGACCACCGTCAGCGACTTGAGGATGTCGGTGATCTGCTGGCGCCGGATGCGCAGCGTCACCCGGTCGCCCTTGACCTTGCCCCGGCGCTCGAAGTAGCCGATGCCGTTCTGGTAGAGCACCACCCGGGTGACGCGCAGGGGATCGCGCGGCCGGGCGTGGCCGCAGCCGACCTGGGCCGCGCAGAGGGCGAGTAGGGACAGGGACACGGCGCGAAGCGACTGTGTTGTTCGGTCTTTCACGGTGACTCTCGCTGGCTGTGCTGTGGTGAGTGACGACAGGACGAATTCAGACTGCTGACCCGTCGTTCGGCGAGCATCCTCGCCTGACCGGCTAGAGCCGGATCTCCGGGCTAGAGCTGGTCCGGCCAGATTAATCCGGGCTTGGAGTTATCCGGGCTTAGAGCTGTTCGGGCTAGAACGGGATGTCGT
>JAUVBO010000519.1 GCA_030591195.1 Pseudomonadota bacterium | reverse complement strand
TCTTGCTCAAGCTGGTGGGGACGCGGTCGGTGGTGACGGCGGCCGAGGTCAAGGAGCTGGTGTCTGGCAGCGTCGAGCGGCTCGCGCCCGAGGCGGTCAGGGTGGTGATCGTCAAGGGACGGCCAGATGCTCCCGGGGGTCACGCTGGCGCGACTGTCGGGGCCACGGTCAGCGTTGGTCCCTTCGACGTCGCGCCCGGCTCGAGGGCGGGATTGCTCGCCACGCTGGTGCTATTCCTGGTGCTGATTGGCGCCCTGGCGCTGCTGGTGTTGTTGCAGGCGCGGCTGCGTCGTCGTGCGCCGCCGGGCGAGCGGATCGAGACCGAGGCGAGCGGGGGAGTCACCGGCTCGGTCCGGGGGCCGGACTATGTCACCCGTGGCACCCGGTCTGTCATCGGCCGGGCCGCCGTCGAGCGCGGGACGTCAATGCCGCACGACCTCCAGCGCTGACGGTTGCTTCACAGCTGGAGCGATTCGGTCAACAGGCGGATCGCCCGGGCGTGCAGGCGGCTGGCCCATGACCCGCTGAGGCCCAGCTTGGCGCCAGCAGCCTTGAGGCTGATTCCCTTGAAGTAGAACATCTCGACCAGCTGGCGCTCCCGCGCTGGAAGGGCCCGGACTGCCTGGCGCACGGCCTGGCTCGCTTGCTTGGTCGCCACCACTTCATCGACGTCTTGCTGCCGCTCGTCGGCCAGGTTCTCGGCGGCGTCGGCGGTGAGGAAGACAGTGCAGACCTGGCCGAGGGTGTCGGCGATGGCGCCGAGGTTGGCCTCGAGTGATCCGGACGCTCCGTGCGGGTCTGCGACCTCGCGCTGGGAGAGGTTGTCGAGCAGCTCGTTGGTCGCCGCCCGGCAGCGGGCCCAGCTGCCGCGGTCGAGCCAGCCGATCTCTCGTAGGCCATCGAATACCGCGCCGCGGATGCGGTAATAGGCGAAGGTCGTGAACGCTGCCCCACGGGTGGGATCGAATCGATCTGCGGCTTCGAGGAGCCCGCGAGCTGCGTAGCC
This sequence comes from Pseudomonadota bacterium, assembly GCA_030591195.1. Next base: position 3,175 of record JAUVBO010000519.1, on the reverse strand, counting down.
CCGCAGCTCGTCGAGCGGCAGCTCGGCTCCGAGCTCGCTGCGCAGCTTGGCCGCCAGGGCGTGAGCGTAGTCGAGGTGATCCTGAACCAGCCCGTCACGCCGGGCCTGGTCCGGCTCCAGGGTGCCGCTCGGTCCCGGTGCGAGGTGGCTTGCCAAATCGTCTCGCAGTTGCGTGGGCCGGTGCCGTTTTGGCACGATGGCTCACGACGTCTCTATCACGTTGACTGGACGAACAGCGTCGCGTGGGTTCGTGTCAGGGCTTGCGAACGCGACCCAGGTAGTCCCGTAGGATTTTCTTGCGGTCCTCGTCGAGGCCGAGGAACCGAATGCCCATGTCCATCGGCGGCTCGCGGTTGGCCCAGACGACCTCGCCCCGTGCCGAGAGCGTTTCGTCGTCGAGGTCGGGGAAGTTGATCACCAGATCGACGATCGTGCCGAGGTCCTCGACGCTCGAGGTCTGCAGACAGATCCCGCCGAGGCTGATGTTCTCGATCCGGTGATAGAGCAAGATCTCCGAGCCGGTATAGTCGACGTAAGCTGTGACCTCGTACCTGGCGAACTCCCGCTTCTCGGCCGCCGAGACCGGCTCGAAGCCCTCCTTGTCCGACATCCCAACCTCCGCTGATTGCTGGAATCATACGCCAGCCCCACGGCGAGTCAACCAGGTAGGGCGGGAAGCCCTGGGGCGGATTTCTGGTATTCCAGTAGGGTCGCTATAATCCACCCACCTATTGGAGACGCATTGCCGCCGCAGCGAACGAAGAGCCACGCCTGCCCAAGACGAAGCGTCCGCTGGATTCGCCTGGCGGGGCTCGTTGTCGTCCTGGCGGGAGGTGGCGTCGAGGCTCGTCGGTCGTTCGATCCCGACTACGCCTATCGGCCGAGCGGCCAGCAGGACCCAGTGCCGCGGCTGATCCGTCGATTGGTCTCGCCGACGATCGCTTTTCCGGTGCTGGCTCACGCGGGCCAGCGTTTCACCGCGGTGATGAAGGTCTCGGCCGGGCCGGACGGTAAGCCGCTGGCCTCCAGGGATCCCACGGCGTGGCGGGTATTCCTGATCGTTGACGGCCACGCCGAGCGTTGCCCGGTGGTGCAGGTGAAGCTCACCCGGGGCGCCCGTGGGTCTCTGGCCTGGATCGCGGCGCGGGTCCCGTGGACCATGGCACGCGACTTGTATGATCTCCGCGTCGTGGCGCTTGGACTCGACGACAGCCAGCCGAATGCGGTGCGCGTGCTCGGGCCCCCGTCCGCGTCCCGACAGGGCGTGGAGGGGCCGCCGGGCACCGCGTCTCAACCGTCGACCCGACCGGCGTCACGACCGGCAAGGGGCCGTCGTGGGTTCAGCTTCGCGGTCGTCACCGATCACCAGCTCTGGGACCCGGGCTTCAAGCTGCTTGGCAAGCAGCGCAACGCCAGGGCTTACCCGGGCGGAAACAGCAAGACCAACATCGAGATCGCGCGCCAGGGCTTTCACGAGCTCGGCTTGCACGACCCAGATTTCGTGCTGCACACGGGCGATCTGGTCTTCGGGCTGCACTACACCAAGGAGTATCGCGAGGCGCACCAGTTGCTCCGTCACAGCCGGCTGCCGGTCTTCGCCGTGCCCGGCAACCACGACGCGTACGCGATCTACATGGTCAAGCTGCACCGCCGGCCGATGAAGCTGATCACCGGCGCGGTGGCCTGCCGCAAGCACCTCGGCGGCTCGATGACCTGGAACAAGACCTGGCGCTTCCTCGGCTGTATCTACGGCGACGTCAAGGAGTTGCTGTACGCCGACCTGCACCGCGACGGCTTGACATACTGGCAACGCCAGCTGGGTCCTCCAAGCTACGCTTTCGATCACGAGGGGTTCCGCTTCATCGGCATCAACACCTACGGCGGCACTCCCCAGCGGCGCCACGCGTTCTCGATCTACATGGACGCTTTCGACCTGCACCTCGGGGCGCCGGCGGTCGACAACTACGGCGGGTACCTGACCGATGACGGCCTGCGCTGGGTCGCACGTCAAGCGCGCGCCGCGGCGGCCCGGGGGCTGACGCCGGTGTTCTTTGGCCACCATGACCCGCGTGGCAATCCCGAGGGGAACAGCTATCATCCCAACGAGTCTTTTCCCTCGGACCCGGTGTCGTCGGCAGGGTTCGAGGAGTGGAACTACGACTCGAAGAAGTGGGACAGCGACCCCGGGGATGTCCGGCGCTCCGAGACACCGACCGATAACAGCGGCGTCTCCCTGCTGCGGATCCTCGCCCGGCACGGCGGCTACTACCTGTCGGGCCACGTGCACCAGGACGGCCGTACCGTCTACGCTCCCGGCAGCCTCCTCGGCGGCCGGTTCGTCGTCAAGCACCCGCTGCACTTCATCCGCACCACGACCGCCTCGAGCTCGGTCAAGGGCGATGCCTACTGGGGCTACCGGCTGATCACCGCTCGCGACGGCAAGCTCTCGGCGGTGGACCACGCGCCGAAGCGCGGCCTCGGCTCGGTCCCGGCCGGCAACCTCTGGCTGGTCCGGGTTGATCGCAAGGGCGGCGACAAGGGGCGCGACACCTACGACATCGCCCTCGCGCGCCAGGTGGAGCTGACCACCGGCTTGCCGAGGCCGACCGAGGTGGTCGTGCGCTGGACCCTCGAGGCGCGACCGGAAGGCTACCGCTTCCGGATCCGCCCGGCGAGCAGCGTGACGGTCTTCGACCCGCGGTTGAGCCCCCGGGTGCTCGAGGTTTCGGCCCGGGGCAGCCGGCTGGTCTACCGCGTGGCGGTCAGCCTGCCCGCGGCCCGGTTCCCGCCCTCCCGGCGGCGCCTGCTGCGCTATCGACTGCGCGCGCTGGTGGCCCGAGACAACCATCCGCCGGTGGGCCGGATCGGCATCTCGGTGGACCGACCGCCGGCTGACAGCGCAGCAGATGTCGTCCAGGCAGCTGTCAGTACACCCGACGGTGGCACGAGCGGCGGGGGCACGAACGGCGGGGGCGGGGTGGTGACCGACGGCGGGAGGCAGGGGGGCGACGGCCCGGCGAGGACGTTCCGGGTGCGGGTCGGCCAGCCGGTGTTCTTCAGCGCCTCGGGGACGACCGATCCGGAGCAGGACCGCATCATCGCCCATTTCTGGGAGATCGACGCGGGCACGGGCGGCGGAGAGCCACTGGCGGCGGGGCGGGGTCCCGGCCTGACC
>JAUVBO010000491.1 GCA_030591195.1 Pseudomonadota bacterium | reverse complement strand
CGGCCCGAGGACATCGAGCCCTTGGCGCGGCACTTCGTCCGCCAGGTCGCGCCCGACCGCGACCTCCTGGTGCCGGCGGCGGTGATCGACGAGCTCGCCCGGCGCCCCTGGCCGGGCAATGTCCGCGAGCTGCACAACGCCTGCGAGCGGGCCGCGGTGCTCTGCCCGGGCGACGAGCTGCGGATCGAGGACCTGCCGCCGGTCCGGGCCAACGGAGGCCCGCTGGCGGCGCCGGGCGCGGCGCGCGAGGTCGACGCGGCGCAGCTGCTCGCGGCCTGGCCGCCGCTGCCGGCCGACGGGCTATCGCTGGTGGACCTTGAGCGGCGGGTGATCGAGCGGGTGCTCGAGCGCGAGGGAGGCAACGTGGCGCGCGCGGCGCGCTACCTGCGGGTCCCCCGCCATGTGCTGGCCTACCGGATCGAGAAGTACGGGATCCGTCGCCGATGAGAGCGCTGCTGTCGCGCCAGATGCTGCTCGCGGCCTGGCTTCCGGTGGCCCTGGTCACCGCGCTGCACTACAGCACTGGCAGCGAGTACCACTGGCTGCACGACATCCTCCGGCGACTGTACTACATCCCGATCGTGCTCGGCTCCTTCGCTCATGGCCTGCGCGGGGGGCTGGCGGTGGCGCTGGTGGTGGCGCTGGCCTACACGCCCCACGCCTTCACCCACCTGATGCACATCGACCCGGCGCGGACCCTCGAGAAGGTGCTCGAGTTGCTCCTCTACGTCGTCGTCGGCGGCGTCTGCGGGCTGCTGGTGGACCGCGAGCGGGCCCGCCAGGCCGAGCTACGGGAGGCCCTCGACGAGCAGCGGCGCACCGCCGACCAGCTGGTGCGCGCCGGGCGGCTCGCCGCCCTCGGTGAGCTGGTGGCGGGAATCGCCCACGAGATCAAGAACCCGCTGCACGCCCTGCGCGGCACCGCCGAGGTGGTCGACGAGGCAGTCGCCCAGGAGGCACCCGAGCGCCGGATGTGGGAGCTGCACCTCAAGGAGCTCGAGCGGCTGGGTCAGGTGGCCGAGGGCTTCCTCTCCTTCGCGCGGCCGACGCCGCTGGAGCGGCGGCCGGTGGATCTGATCGAAGTGGTCGAGCGGGTCGACGGGCTGGTGGCCGCCGAGGCTCGTCAGCGGGAGGTGCGGCTGTCGGTGGAGCCGCCGGCCGAGGGCGTTGCCACCGACGTCGAGGCCGATCCCCAGCAGCTGATCCAGGTGCTGCTCAACATCTGCCTCAACGCGCTGCAGGCCGTCGGTGAGCGGCCGGCGACCGCGCTGGGGGCGGAGGATCGGGGGGAGGTGCGGATCTCGTTCGGCAGCCAGCCAGGCCGGCGAGTGCTGCGGATCAGCAACGACGGGCCGTCGATCCCCGAGCAGGACCTCGAGCGGGTCTTCGACCCGTTCGTCACCACCAAGAGTGAGGGGGTGGGGCTGGGCCTGTCGATCGCTGCCCGGATCGTCGAGCAACACGGCGGTTCGATCGAGGTCGACAACCTCGCGGGCGGCGGGGTGGCCTTCACCCTCCTGCTGCCCCCACCCTGAGAGGGGCCCCAGCTAGGCGACGTCGAAGCCGATGGCCTCGATCGCCGCGCGCGCCAGGGCGAGGTCGAGGCCCGCGTCATGCTCGAGCTCGACCTGCTTGGTGTCGAGGGTCACCGTCACGGTCTTGATCCCGTCAAGCGCCTGCAGCGCCTCGGTCACCGACTTGCTGCAGTGCCCGCAGGACATGCCCTCGACGGTCAGGGTCGTCTTGTTGATCGACATCGTCGTCTCCTCAGCATCGCGCCCCGCTCACGCGGCGCCGAATGGATCGAATCGCTTGAGCAGCGAGGCGTTGGTCACCACCGAGACCGAGCTGAAGGCCATCGCCGCCCCGGCGACGATCGGGTTCAGCAGCCCGAGGGCCGCCACCGGGATGCCCAGGGTGTTATAGGCCAGCGCCCAGAAGAGGTTCTGCTTGATCTTGGCCAGGGTCGCCCGGCCGAGGCGGATGGCCGCGCCCACGGCCCGCAGATCGCCGCTGATCAGCGTGATGTCGGCCGCCTCGATCGCCACGTCGGTGCCGGTGCCCATCGCCAGGCCGACGTCGGCGGTGGCCAGCGCCGGCGCATCGTTGATCCCGTCGCCGACCATCCCGACCCGCGCGCCCTCGTCCTGAAGCGCCCGGACTGCGTCGGCCTTGGCCGCCGGTAGCACCTCGGCGCGCACGTCGGCCTGCTCGATGCCTACCTGCCGGGCGATGGCCAGCGCCGTCTGGCGGTTGTCGCCGGTGAGCATCACCACCCGCAGGCCGTCACGCTGCAGGGCGGCCACCGCCTCGGCGGCCTCCGGCTTGACCGTGTCGGCCACCGCTAGAAGCGCCGCCGGCTGCCCGTCGATGGCCAGGGCAAAGACCGTCTTGCCCGCCGCCTCTAGCTCGGCCCAGCGTCCCTCTATCGCCCCGATGGCGCCGCCGCGCTCGCCGAGCAGCCGGCGGGTGCCGAGGGAGATCTGGCGCCCCTCGAGCTCGGCGATCACGCCCTGACCCGGCACCGCCTCGAACCCGGTCGGCTCGGCGAGGCTCAGGCCGCGCTCGGTGGCGGCAGAGACGATCGCTGCGGCGAGCGCGTGCTCCGAGCGGCGCTCGACCGAGGCCGCCAGGCGCAGCAGCTCGTCGTCCTCGAGCGATCGAGACAGCGCGACCACATCGGTCAGCCGGGGCTGGCCCACGGTCAGGGTGCCGGTCTTGTCGAGGACGATCACGCCGAGGTCCTTGACCGCCTCGAGCGCCTCGCCGCCGCGAAAGAGGATGCCTCGCTCCGCGCCGACGCCGGTGCCGACCATGATCGCTGTCGGCGTGGCGAGCCCCAGGGCACAGGGGCAGGCGATGACCAGCACCGCGGTCATGTTCAGGAGCGCCGGGGTCAGGTCGCGGGCGTAGATCAGCCAGCCGACGAGGGTCAGCGCCGCGCTGGCGAGCACCACCGGGACGAAGTAGGCCGAGACGACGTCAGCCAGCCGCTGGACCGGCGCCTTGTTCGCCTGGGCCTGCTCGACCACCCGGATGATCTGCGACAGCACCGTGTCCTTGCCCACGCTCGAGGCGGTGAAGCGCAGGCTGCCGGTGCGGTTGAGCGTGGCGCCGTAGACCCGGTCGCCGGGGCCCTTGTCCCGGGGCAGGCTCTCGCCGGTGAGCATCGACTCGTCCACGGCGCTCTGGCCGTCGTCGACCTCACCGTCGGTGGGGATCTTCTCGCCCGGGCGGACGATCACCAGGTCGCCGACCACCACGTCTTCGATCGGGATCTCCTGCTCGTGATTGTCACGTAGCACCCGTGCCCGCCTGGCGCCGAGCCGCAGCAGCTTGCGGATCGCCGCCGAGGTGCGGCCCCTGGCCCGCCCCTCGAGCACCTTGCCGAGCAGGATCAGCGTGATCAGGATCGCGCTGGTCTCGAAGTACAGGCCCCGGCTCGCCGCGGTGCCGGAGAGCACGATCACCACGCTGAAGATGTAGGCCGCCGAGGTGCCGAGCACCACCAGCACCGACATGTTGGCGCTGCCGCCGCGAAAGACCACCGTGAAGGCGTCGCGGTAGAACGGCCAGCCGGCCACCAGCTGGACCGGCGTCGCCAGCGCCCACTGGACGAGCCCGTGGTGCAGCACGGCGACGATCCCCGAGGTGACCCCCGCGAGGGCGGCGATCATCGCTCCGAGCAGCGGCGCCGAGAGGGTCGCCGCGAGCAAGAACGCGCGGGTCAGCCGGCGGAGCTCGGCCTCTCGCCGGGCCTGGGCCCGGTCGGCGGCCGTCTCGCCGCCGCTGCTCGGGGCCTCGTCGTCCTCGCGGAGCGTGGCGCCGAAGCCCGCGGCCTCGACCTTGCGCACCAGCTCGTCGACGGTCACCGCGGCGCCCTCGAAGTCCACCGCCGCGCGCTCGAGGGACAGGTTGACGCTCGCCTGCTTGACCCCCGGCGTGCGCCCGAGCACCCGCTCGAGCCGCGCCGAGCAGGCCCCGCAGGTCATCCCGCTGATCTCGAACGTCACCCGGTCAGCCATGCCGTCTCATCCCCCAACGATTACGACGAGGCCCCCGGAGGGTTCCCCACGTCAGGCCGGGGGGTGCTTGAGGAAGGCGAAGTAACGCTCGGCCAGATCGTCGAACAGCCTCGGCGCGCCGCAGTCGATGCAGTGGGTCTCGGGCAGGCGGATCTCGTCCGGGTCGAGGTCCGCCAGCGGCTGCTCGACCGATCGCTCGGCGTCGCAGCCGTTGCAGATGAAGGGCAGCATCACCGAGCGGATCGTCG
>JAUVBO010000353.1 GCA_030591195.1 Pseudomonadota bacterium | reverse complement strand
GGCTGGCAGAAAGATCTCGTTTTCACGGAGGAGGAGCTCCGTGAGCTCGAGTCAAGCCGCGCCAACCGCTCGAGCGTGAGCGCTCCGGGCCGTCCCCGTTCTCGCACGGTGCGTCGGGGGTTGCGGGTGCCGGCCGAGGTCCCGGCGCCGCCATCCACGCCGCAGCCGCCAGCCACGCCCCAGCCGCCAGCCACACCCCAGCCGCCAGCCACACCAGGAGATCCGCCAGCGCGTTTGCGCCAGCTCACGGGGCCGGTGAGGGCGAGGACCAAGACTCTGCCGCTGGCGAGCAAGCAGCTGGGACAGACGCCGGCCGCGCCACCCAGGGTCACGCCGCCGACGGGCGCACCACCCCCACCGCGGCCGCCCGCGTTGGTCGTCCCACCGCTGGTCTCACCGCCTCCGGACATGGTCGACGTGCCCGTTCCCGGGGTCTCCGACGAGGCGGCGAGTGACGACGATCTGGTGCCGGTGACGGTTGTGGAGCCCGAGCCGCCGGTGGCCGCGAAGCCGCCGACGAGATCGCCCACACCTGCCAAGCCGGCCGAGATTCCGGACCCGGCGGATGTGGAGGCCGAGGAGGTCGAGGAGGTCGGGGAGGTCGACACGATCGACGAGCGCGACGGTGTCGGTCAGCCGGGCGACGAGACGGAGGAGCAGGGGGAGCTCAAGGTGACGCCCTCGGACGCCGATCCCGCGTCGCCGCCGGTCGTGCCGGTGGCCCCGATCGCCGAACCTGCGTTGCCGGTCCCGATGGTGGCGAGGAAACCCCTCTTCGACGAAGAGTTGATGCGTGACCGGGCCAGGGCCCCGACGGGCGAGATCTCGGACACTGCCTGGATTCCAGAGAGCGCGTTGCTCGCCGACGATAGCGACGACGAGGGCGGCGGCGAGGAGCGCGCCAACCGGGTGTCGGTGCTGCTCTCCGCGCTTCGTGCGCCGTCGAACCGTCGCCCGAAGGGCGGGCCGGATTATCCCGAGGAGGTCGAGTCCGAGGAGGTCGAGTCCGAGGAGGTCGAGGCTGAAGAGGTCGAAGCTGAAGAGGTCGAGGCTGAAGAGGCCGAAGCTGAAGAGGCCGAAGCTGAAGAGGCCGAAGCTGAAAAGGTCGAAGCTGAAAAGGTCGAGATCCCTCCGCCGCCGCAGGTCGTCGAGCGCGAGGAGCCTCCAGTAGCAGTGGACATCGACTTCGACGAGGACGAGGTCACCCCGACCCCGCCCGTTCCGCCGCCCGCGGAGCCTTTCGAGCACGAGTTGTCGCGGTCCCAGGATGACGTGGTGGTGGTGACCCGCGGCGAAGACGACGGGATCATGACCTCGGCGCCGCTTGACGATGGCGACGATCTAGACGACCTCGAGGAGCTCGACGAATTCGATGAGGTCACCGGACCCATCGCTCCCGCGTCGTTGCTCGTGGAAGAGGAGGAGGAGGAGGGCGAGCGGCCCGACCTGATCGAGCCTCCGGCGTTGCCCGACGAACCCGAAGTGGAGCCGGGGCCACCACCGCCGGTGATCGAGCCGCCGCCCCCGGTGGCACCGGCCGCCGCCGCGCCGCCCGTGCCGCCCGCGACACCGGCCGAGCCGCCCGAGCCGCCCGCGCCACCGGCCGAGCCGCCCGCGACACCGGCCGAGCCGCCCGCGACACCGGCCGCGCCGGCCGCGCCGCCCGCGTCGCCGGCCGGGGTGGAGCAAGCGGCGGCCGAGGAGGTACGCCGTCGTCCGAAGGCATGGTTCGAGGAGATCTTCGACGAGGACTACCTGCGGACGATCCCGCGGCGATCACGCGCGGCGATGGTCAAGGAGGTCGACTTCCTCGAGCAAAGCCTCCAGCCGGCCAAGGATAGCGAGATTCTCGACATCGGCTGCGGCGACGGTCGACATGCGATCGAGTTCGCTGCCCGCGGCTATCAGGTGACCGGCTTCGATCGTTCGTTGCCCCTGCTGATCCGGGCCGCCGATGAGGCGCAAGCCCGGGATCTGGCAGTGAATTTTGTCCAGAGCGATTTTCGCGAGCTGAGCTACGAGGAGCGTTTCGACGCCGCCTTCTGCATGGCGACCACCTTTGGCTTCTTCGACGACGACACCAACCGGAAGATGATCGGCGCGGTCAATGCCGCGCTCAGGCCGGGTGGTCGCTTCCTGCTCGATGTGGTCAACCGCGACTACCTGATCCGCGATGTTCCAGCCCGTATCTGGTGGGAAGGCGACGGCTGCGTGGTGCTCGAAGAGGTCGACTTCAACTACTTCACCAGCCGCGTGATCTCCAAGCGGTCGTTGGTTCTCGAGGACGGCCGGCATCTCGAGCAGGAGATCTCGGTGCGAGCCTACAGCCTCCACGAGCTGGGCAAGATCCTCCACCACGCCGGCTTCCGCGTGCTGGAGGTCTCGGGGCAGATCGCTCATCGTACCCGCTTCTTTGGCAATCAGTCGGCCTCGTTGCTGATGCTCGCCGAGAAGCGCACCGGCCCCTAATGGCTTGTGACAGAACAACAGTTGGCCAATTTGTTCTGTCACAAGCCATAGAGACGCATCGCCCGTCGCGGAGGATTTCGCGAGCCCTACCGTTGCTGCGTCTGGTAGCCTGCCGTGAATGGGCCTCGGTCTCGGCATCTACAGCGCCCTCGCGTCGCTGACCCTACCGCCGCTGCTGCCTGCGTTCGCTCTTCATCCGCGGTTGCGTGGGGGCCTCTGGCAGCGGCTCGGCGGTGGCCCCCCGGTTCCCTGCCCCCGCAACGCGGTCTGGCTACACGGCTCGAGCGCCGGCGACGTGGTGGCGCTGGTGCCGCTGGTCGAGCGCCTAGCGGCGCAGGGGATGCCGGTAACCCTCTCGACCTGGACCCGCAGCGGCGAGCTGATGGCGCGCCAGCGCCTCGATCCCCGTACGGTGGTCTTCCGGCAGCCGCTCGACTTCGCCGGTCCCGTCGGGCTGGTCCTGCGACGGATCCGGCCGACAATGCTGGTGCTCGAGTGCCTCGAGCTCTGGCCCCGTCTGGTGGCGTGCTCCCTGCGGCAGGGCGTGAAGGTCGCGGTGGTCAATGGCCGGCTCTCGGAGAAGAGCCTGCGGCGATATCGCCGGGCACGCTGGCTCTTTCGCTCCTGCTTCGAGGGGCTCTCGCTGGTCACCGCCCTCGATGAGGCTCACGCGAGCCGCTTCATCGCTGCTGGCGTGCCCGCCGACCGCGTCACGGTGCTGGGAAGCAGCAAGCACGCGGCTGGGAGCGCCGCGGCATACCTGCCGACCTCCAGCGGTCGGCCCCGACTGGTGCTCGGGAGCTTGCACCGGGAGGAGGAATCGCTGCTGCTGCCATGGTTGTCCCGGCTGCTCGCCGCGGTCACCGGGCTGGAGGTGATCGTGGCGCCCCGGTATCCCCAGCGGGCGCGGTCGATCGTCCGGCGACTGGGTCGCAGCGGGATCCCAGTGGCGCTCGAGTCGGCGGGGGAGGCGGCGGCGGTGCGCGTGGTCGACCACGTCGGGCACCTGGCCGAGCTCTACCGCGGCGCGCGGGTGGCCTTCGTCGGCGGGAGCCTGGTGGCTCACGGCGGTCACAACGTGGTCGAGGCGGCGGCCGGTGGTGCGTTCGTTGTTACTGGACCGCACCTGGCACACTGCGCCAGCGAGGCGCACGACCTGCAGCAAGCAGGCGCTGCTGCGGTGGTCGACGGGGGCGCGGCGTTCTTCGAGCTCGCCGCGCGACGGCTCGCCGACGTCGACCTTGCGCGTCAGGTAGCCCGTTCTGCCCACGCGGTGGTGGGCCGGCTCGCCGGCGCCGCCGACCAGGTGGCCGCGCGGCTGGTGGAGTTGGCGGCCGGAGGGAGGCGCTGATGGCCGCCGAGCCCGGCGCCTCGCGCGTCCTCGCCACCGCGGTCGCGGCAGCTTACGGCGGCGCGGCCGCGATCCGCCGTGCCCTCTACGACCACCGCGTGCTGCCGGTGCATCGCCTGACGATCCCCGTGATCTCGGTGGGTGGTCTGGCCCTCGGTGGCGAGGGCAAGACGCCGGTGGCCCGGGCCGTGGCCGAGACGCTGCTCGATCGCGGCATTCGAGCTGGCGTCGTGGCATCGGGCTATGGCGGGGCGGCCGGGCGCTCCTGCGAGCTGGTCCAGCCCCGACCCTGGTGGGAGGCTGGTGACGAGGTCAGACGACTCGGCGACGAGCCGGTGTTGCTCGCCAGCTGGCTCGGATCTCGCGCGCTCGTCGCTCGAGGGGATAAGCTCGCCGCGGCCCGGATGCTCGCCGTCGCCGGTGCGGAGGTGGTGGTGGTCGACGACGGACTGCAGCACCGCCGTCTTCACCGCGACCTGGAGTTGCTCGTCGGCTCCCCGCGGCCGCCCTGGCCGGTGCCACTGGGAGCCGGTCGCGAGCTCGCGTCCTTGGTGCCAGCGGACCTACGCTGGCATCATGCCCGCGATGGGCGCCCCCCAGCTGCCTCTCCGTCGGTCGGAGTCCGATCGGTCAACGTGCCCCGCCGGCTGCTCGGCCCCGGTGGACGAGATCTGGGTGGCCCGTCGCTGCTCCGGGGAGCACGCGTCTACCTGCTGGCGGGCGTGGCGCGGCCTGCAGCCCTGGCGGACCTCGTGCGTGGCGCCGGGGCGCAGGTGGTGGGCAGACGGTTCGTGCGCGACCACCGGCGCTTCGGCGATGACGATCTGGCGGGTGCCGGGCGGAGCAAGGCGGATCTCGTGCTCTGCACCGAGAAGGACGCCGCGCGGATGGCGGGCAGCGGGCGGTGGTGGGCTGCGGCCAGGGGCGCGCCGGTGGCGGTTCTGACCTGCGAGCTGCGAGTGGTGGCGGGCGCGAGCCACCTGGCGCGCCACCTCGATCGTCTGCTCGACTGCCCCGGGAGCCTCCGGTGAGCTGGCTCTATCGGTTGCTCTGCTGGATCGCCGGTCGCCTGTCGCTGGGCTGGACCAGGCGGATCGGCCGCCTCCTGGGCGGCCTCGCCTGGCACATGAGGATCCGGCGTCGTGTCACCATCGACAACATCCGGCGGGGCATGAAGCTCGACGGGGCTGCCGCCTCTCGCCTCGCGCGCCGGGTCTACGGCCACCTCGGTTGTG
>JAUVBO010000392.1 GCA_030591195.1 Pseudomonadota bacterium | reverse complement strand
GGTCAGTTCCCTGGCCAGCCCGCGACGGCGCCACGAGGGACGCGCAATCGTTGACAACCATGGCTTTTTCGCTTGTCGGACCTCGCGATCTTCACCACCAGATCGTGGCACGGGTGATGCAGTTCTTCGAAACACGGAGGCAACCCATGAAGACGACGACTCGCAGCTTGACGACGATTTCTCTGGTGGCACTCGCGCTCGGCGCCTGCGGCGGCATGCCGGCTGACGGGCCGGTCACGCTGTCCGGCGGCAAGGGCGACAGCGTGTTGAGCCACAAGCTGCTGACAGAGTACCGCGAGTCGGTGACGATCGATGAGCCGGGCCTATACCAGGGCGATGCGGTGATCACGGCGGTGGACGACGAGGCAAAGACGGTCGCGATCGAGGTCGACTCGTGGGTGTTTCGGGTGCACCGCAACCAGGCCGTCCATCTCGACCTCGAGGAGGTCCTTCTCGAGCGGCAGATGACCGCCAACAGATCGGCCTATCTCTACCGGCGGGTCGGTCCAGAGGCTCCCTGGCAGCTGGTCTTCGACGAGAACACCTATATCGAGAACCTCTGGATCTACGGCAACGGCGCGATCACCGGAGAGGCCTGCTTCTTCAACGACAAGCGGCTTTTCTTCGCGGACCTCGCCGACATCGCGCCGATCTCCGACGCCAGCGCGGCCGCCGACCCGCAGCTCTCGCGCTTGCCGTCGATCGAGTACCGCCTGGTGGTGTTCCCGATGGCCCAGATGATCCCGATCATCACCAAGGGCGCCTGGGTCGTGGGCGACCGCTATCCCTACAAGCTGTCCGTCGAGTGGTTCCGCTAGCTTGTATTCAACGCGGCCTGGAGGAGGCAACGGGTCGTTGCTCGCCGAGCGTGCTTTGCCATAAAGTCACCGGGTGACCGCCAACACCGTCATCTTCATCACCTTCGGCGTGTACCTGGTGCTGCTGCTCGGCATCGGCGCCTGGGGAGAGCGGCGCTTCGGCAAGGGCTACGCCGGCTTCATCGCCGCTGACCGTTCGATCGGCGGCCTAGTCACGGCGATCAGCGCCGCGGCCAGCTCCGAGAGCGCCTGGGTGATGCTCGCCCTGTCGGGCCTCGGCTGGAAGCACGGCTTGGCCGCCTACTGGGCCGCGGGCGGCTGCGCCTTCGGCTTCGTGATGGCCTCGATCTTCGTCGTGCGCCAGCTGCGCCGCTCGGCGGCCAAGCAAGACGGGGTGCTGACCCTCGGCGACTACTTCGCCGAGCACCTCGGCGGCGGCCAGCGACTGCTGCGCACGCTCTCATCATTGCTGATCACGATCTTCCTCACCGCCTACGTCGTCGCCCAGTTCACCGGCGCGGGCAAGCAGATGGTCAAGATGAAGCTGATGAGCTACCGCGGCGGCGTGCTCACCGGCGCGATCATCGTCGGGCTCTACGTGCTGGTCGGAGGCTACGCGGCGGTCTGCTGGACCGACACGATCCAGGGCATCCTGATGCTCGCGGTGATGCTCGGCATGCCGGCCTACGCGCTGGTCAAGGCCGGCGGCTTCGCCGGCGTCGGCGCGGCGCTGCGCAGACACCAGATCGCCTCGATCTGGATCGGTGGCAAGGGGCCGACCAAGGAGGCGATCGGCTTCGCGCTGACCTACTTCGGCTTCTCCCTCGGCTATCCCGGCATGCCCCACGCGATCATCCGCTACGTCACCGTGCGCGACGACCACGAGGCCACCCGCGCCGCCTGGATCGGCGCGATCTACGGCGTGCTGATCCTCTTCGGCTCGGCGACCTTCGGCATCTTCGGCCGGGCGCTGGTGCCCGAGCTCGACGACGCCGAGAAGATCCTGCCCGCCTTCACCACGGCGTTCTTCGATCCGGTGGTCGGCGGGGTGATCCTGGCCGCCGTCAGCGCGGCGATGATGTCCACCGCTGACTCCCAGCTGATGATGTCGGCCACCGCGCTGGTCCACGACGCGTGGAACATGGTCATCCGCGGGAACGTGGCCGCGCGCGGCAAGCCGGCGGACGGCCGCAGGATGGTGATCCAGACCCGGCTGCTGATCGCCGTGCTCGCCGCCATCGCCATGTCGCTCGCCTTGGCCCAGCCGCGGGTGATCGACACCCTGGTGCTCTTTGCCTGGGGCTGCCTCGGCGCCGCCTTCAGCCCGGTGATCATCCTCTGCCTCTACTGGAAGCGGCTGACCTGGCAGGGGGCCGCCAGCTGCTTCGTCATCGGGCCCGCGTTCATCGTCGTCTGGCAGCTCGCCGGGCTCAACAGCATCGTCCACGGGCTGATCCCCGGCACGGTGATCTCGACCGTGGCCGCGGTGGTGGTGTCGTTGATGACCAGCCGCCCGGCCGAGGCGTGACGATGACCATCCGAACGACCCTGGTGACGATCGCGGTGCTCGCCCAGCTGACAGCGGCCGGCTGCAGCTCCGACAGCGCGCCGGCCGAGAGCGACGGAGGCGCCCGGAGCCGGCCCCACCAGGGCGCGGTCCACGTGCTGCTGGACGGCGGCACCCGTCGGGTCAAGCTCGAGCTCGCGCAGGGCTACCCGCGGGCATCGCTCGGCACCCGCTTCACCCTCGAGCTGGCGGGCACCGCCGACGCCGGCAGCGGGCCAGCGCAACACGGCGTCACGCTGGTGATCGACCCGATCAAGGAGACGCCGAGCTACGAGTTTCCCCGCGATCGCGACCAGCTGGCGGTGGCCGTGCAGCGTGCCGCCCAGCCCCGACAGGTGGGTTCGATCGCGGGTTTTCTGCGGATCGTGGCCCTCGACGAGGGCGACCAGCTCGGCAGCGCGGTGATCTCGCTGGCGCTCAACGACAGCGCCGGCTACGGCCTGATCGAGATCGACATCACCCTGCCTGCCGAGTAGCGGCATACCCGCGCCGCCCGGATCACGGGCCGCAGGTCTCGATCACCAGCCGGTGGGGCTGGTAGTCGGGCTGGGAGGCGTCGTTGGTCGCGACCTCGACGTGGTCCGCCACCCCGGGCGCGGCCGTGATCCAGAGCATCACCGCCGCCCCGCTGGCCAGGCCGGCATATCGATCGACCAGCCCCTGGAGCAGCGGCGCGAGGTCGGGGCTGGTGTTGTACGCGCCGAGTCTCCACGACAGGCCGCCGCCGGCCGGCCAGCGCACGCGCGCCGGAGCCAGCAGCCGAGCCTGGGGGTCACCTCCTTGCGGCACCTCGGCGCTCGAGGTCAAGCGGGCCGCGTCGGGGCTGGCCTCGATCGCGATCTCGAGGGCAAGGATCGCTGGGTACCAGTTGGCCGTCGTCGTCACGCCCCAGAGCTCGAGCGATGCCGAGGCGATGGTCGCTCCAGGGGGTAGCTCCGTGTTCAAGGTGAAGCGAAAAGCTCCCCTGGTCGGCCCGTCGCTCGAACCGCCGTCGCAGTACCACCAGCCGAGATAGAAGCCGGCGCCCTCGACGGCGGTGAGCTCGCCGTCAGGGAGGATGTTGTCGCAGGCGTACTCGATGTCGTCCTCGCCGGAGAGGATCTCGAGCGTCTTCAGCGTGCAGGTCCCCAGGCTGTCAACCTGGGTCGCATCAGTGGGCTGGAGCCCGTCTGCCCGGCCATCGGTTTGGAGCGCGGCATCGGCAGCTCGGCCGTCGCCCTCGCCGTAAGGCCATACGCCCCGACAGGCGCCGCTGGTGCAGAGCATGATCACTGGCAGCAGGCGCATCCAACGATCGATCATCGAGTCATCTTCGCACGGAACCAGCGCGCGTCGTCAGTCGAAGAGGCCCTGCTGGACGGCCTTCTTGCGTGGCGGCTCGTCCGCCTCTTCTCGCCGCTCGTCCCGCTCCCGGCTCAGGTCCTGCTCGGGCAGGATGCACTCCGGTCGATCCTCGGCCGCGGCGTTGACCAGCCGGCCGACCCGAAAGGCCTCGAGCTCGTCGGGCGGATGCGGCACCAGGAGCCGGACCAGCTGATCGCGGTCGGCTCGCGGGGCGGGATCGAGCCAGGCGGCGAAGTACTTGGGGGGCAGGAGCACCGGCATCCGCTGGTGGATCGGCGCCAGCAGCGCGTTGGGCTGGGTGGTGATGATCGTGCAGGACGAGACGGGGTCACGACCATCTGGCCGCCAGACCTCCCACAGGCCAGCGAGGGCAAACGGCTCGCCGTCACGCCGGCGGACGTAGAAGGGCTGCTTGCCCTTGCCCTGCCACTCGTAGAAGCCGTCGGCCGGGATCAGGCAGCGTCGCTCGACCAGCGCCTGGCGAAAGGCTGGCTTGCTCGCCACGCTCTCGGCCCGGGCGTTGATCGTCCGGTAGCCGATCTTCTCATCCTTGGCCCAGCTCGGGATCAGCCCCCAGCGCAGCAGCTGGGGCAACCCGTCGTCGGTGTTGGGCAGCACCAGCACGTCCTGGCTCGGGGCGATGTTGAAGCGGGGCTCGAGCTGCTCGAGGACTGCCCGCGCCTCGGGCGAGGAGGCCAGCAGCTCGGCGAAGGCCTCGGCGGCATGCAGCGACCGCGGCTTGGTCAGGGTGAAGCGACCACACATGAGAGGGATCGTGGACCAGCCGCCCGTGGCCGACAAGTCCGCCGGCCGGTGGACCTCCCAGTACCCGCGCGGTTGCTCTGGTCATTCGTCCCTGCGAGCGGCTGACCTAGGAGCCACCTATTATGACCTCAACCAGCCGAAAACAAACAAGATCGGATTGGATCGCCGATTGCATTTCGACTATTCCGGGATCCGGGAGGACGAGGAAATGCACGCAACGACCCCAAGAAAATCAATACTCATCGTAGGGTTGGCAATCGTCGCTGCTGGCTCGATCGGTTGTGGTGCCTCCGACACCTGCC
>JAUVBO010000676.1 GCA_030591195.1 Pseudomonadota bacterium | reverse complement strand
CGGTGGCGGACGCGCAGGTGAACAGCGCGATGGACGCTGGCCGTCCCGCGCGAAAGACGACCTCCTGACGGCAGAGCAGCCCGAGCCCGGCGGCGGCCAGCGCCTGCTCGGGGCGCGGATCGGCCGCGGCGTGGCAGAAGCAGAACCGGCCGCCGGGCGCCAGGTGGCGGGCGGCCACGCGGCAGTAGTCAAAGGCGTCGCCGTGCAGCTCGAGGCGCGCTGCCGCGCGCTGGGGGTGGGGCGAGCGGATCCCACTACCGACGGGGATGTAGGGCGGGTTGGCGGTGATCAGGTCAAAGCGCTCATCGGCGCCAAAGACCTCGGGATCGCGCAGGTCGACCAGCCGGGGCTCGACCCGACCGGCGAGCCCGTTGCGGGCGATGGTCTTGCGCATCAGGTGCACGCTGACCGGCTGGACCTCCACGGCGATCAAGCGCGCGGCCTCGCCGAGGCGGCGCAGGGTGAGCAGCCCGATCGAGCCGACGCCCGCGCCGAGGTCGGCGAGCAGCCGGGCAGCGGGCAGCGCATTCGCCGCGATCGCGGCGGTCCAGGCCGTGAGCAGGTCGTCGGTGTTGAAGCGGTGGCCGCGACGAAGCTGGAAGATCCGCCAGTCGCCGGCGAGGCGATCGAGGGTCTCACCAGGGCCGACGGTGATCGTCTCCGGGATCATCGGCGGCGTTGTAGCCCGGAAGCCGGCGTCGCCGCAAGCGGTGGCTCCCCGCTGCGCGGCAGGGTTAGACCCATGCGGTGCTTTTGCGTTAACGTCGCACCATCTCCCCCCCCTTTGCCCGATTCGCGCCCAAGGAGGCATCAGGCCGATGAGACACCGATCTTCAGGCTCTTCGCTCGGATCGCTGCTGGCGCTCTTCGCCCTGATGGCTCTTTGCTGGAGCTGTGGCCGCAGCCCGGTGCCCGTCGGCGGCGTGTCCGGAGAGCCGGAGGGACCGTCGGGCGGTTCAGGGTCTGGCAGCCTCGACCCAGGTCTGCCGGGGAGCGGGGGCGGGACCATCGTGCCGAACCCGGACGACCCCGACGTGTCTCCGGATGATCGACCGGACCGGCCGCCGCCGGACGACCGACCGGACCCGCCGCCGCCGGACGTTCCGGATCCACCACCACCACCGCCGCCGAAGCAGCCGGACCTGTGGGTCAAGAGCTTCGAGGCCAAGCTGGTCGACGGCGACATCCGCTACCGGGTCGAGGTCTGCAACGCCGGCTTGAGCAGCGCGGTCTTCTTCCGCGTCGACTACTACTACAACAACCCGACCGCGCCCTTGCCGCTGATCGCCGGTGACGCGAGCCAGTTCGTCCCGGTGCTCGACGGTGGCAAGTGCAAGCAGCTCTCGCACCAGCGCCAGGACGCACCGGTCGGGATCTACGCCTCACGCCTGACGGTGGACACGCTCAGGACCGTCGCCGAGGCCAACGAGGACAACAACGCAGCCGGCCCCAAGCTGGTCTTTGTCAGCTCCTCGGCCAGCTGCGCGGCCTTCTGCGCCTTCGCGCCGACCTGCGGCGTCGTCGGCTGGACCGAGTACACCCGCTGTCTCGACTGGTGCGGCGGCATGGACGAGGGATCCCGCGACTGCGCCCTCGCCGCGGCCCAGAAGCTCAGCTGTGGGGCGCTCAAGCAGTGCGCCTTGCCGCCGCTGCCGCCTCCCCAGCCCCCGGCGACGCTCTGCTACAGCGTCTGCAACTACCTGATCAGCGACTGCAAGCTGCTGCCGGCCGACCAGCTGCTGACCTGCCTCGGTGGGTGCGTCGGCCTGGCGGCGACCAAGAAGCAGTGCGCCTACCAGGCGATGCAGAACCAGCAGTGCAGCGCGATGATGCTCTGTCTGTTGTGAGTCCTCGCGCTCAGCTCCTCACCGGCGACGGCTGGTAGGCCTCGACGATCGCCCGGATCCTGCTTGCGAGCTGTTGCTCGAGGGCCGCGGGCTGGTGCTCGGCGAGCACCTGCTCCAGGCGGATCGTGGCGCGCTCGATCAGCGTCAGGCTGCCCTGAGCCTGCCACTTCTCGCGGCCCTGGCGGTTGAGCAGCTTCGGGCGCCACTGGGTCTGGCGGAAGTGCTTCATCGTGTGCTGGTGGCCGATGTAGTTGCCCGTGGGCCCGACCTCGGCGATGACCTCGAGGGCCAGGTTCTCGTCGTCCACCGGCACGCCCCGGACGATCCGCCGCAGCATGCCGATCACCTCGTCCATCAGCACCACCAGCTGCAGGCTGCCGGCGCGGCCGAAGTCGAGGTAGCCGACGTCGTGGTTGAGGTTGGCGCCGGCGAGGGTCGCGAGCAGGGTCAGCTGGCCGGCCTCGAGGGTCGCCTGCTCGTCGGGGATCTGCGAGTCGCTGGTCCCGGCATAGCCCCAGCTCGGGCGATCGAAGTGGTGGATCATCTCGAGCATCGTCATGTACGACATCAGGTACTCGGGGGCGTTGTACGACGACTGACCGGTGGCCATGTCGAGCACCGCCGGGCCCATGCCGAAGACAAACGGGGCGCCGCGCGAGCGGAGCTGGTGGAGCACCAGCCCACAGAGACACTCGGCGAGGCCGAGGGCGACGTGGCCGGCGATGGTGATCGGCGCGGTGGCACCGGCCATCGGCGCCGGTGAATAGATCAGCGGGATCCGCTTGTCGGCGCAGAACAGCAGCTTGTCGATGCTCGACCGGGGGTGCTTCAGCGGGCTCGCCGGCTCGGCGTAGTGGAGGATGTAGGGCTCGGCGGTCAGCCGTTGCTCACCGCCGCGCAGCTCGGCGGCGATGGCCCAGATCTGCGCCAGGTCTCCTCGCTCGTCGGCGGTGGTGACCATCGGCTAGGTCGAGCTGGTGGCCATCGCCTCGAACGAGGCGAGGTAGGCGCGGTGGGGGTCGATCTCGCCGGGGTTGGCGAAGGACATCACGAAGTCGATGTTCGGCATCGCGTCGCAGACCCGTGCCGCCCGTCGGACGTCCTCGGTGGTCACCTCCCGGCGGCTTCGTCCGTCGAGGTCGATCGACCAGAGCAGGTCCGACCCGGTGCCGAAGTGTGTCCGGCGCCCTCCGAGGTCCATCACCTGCTCGCCGCGCCGGTCGAAGATCTGGATCGAGCTCGGGGCGCTGTCGATCGCCTCGCGCACCAGCTGCGGCGGGATCTTCACCGCCTCGCCGGTCACCGTGCAGCCGGCCGCGGCCAGCAGCTCGCGGGCTTCGGCGTGCAGCACGTTCATCCCGATCGACTCGAGGATCTGCAGCGCGGCCTGCTCGATCCGCGAGCGGTCCTCGCTGCTGAGAAAGCTGACTGTCGGTCGGAAGGGCGGCTTGGCTTGCGGGGGCACCGATCACCTCGTGCTGTCGGTTGGCGATCCCAAGGGGATCCCCAACTTTAGCCCGGGGCGCGCGGGCCTGTCACTGGTGGCGGAGAGCCTCGTCACCCTCGCTGCTATTGCCTTGTGGGATCGGCGCCACCCTCGCATCATCCTAAGGGTGCACGGTTCGCCCGCCACGGTCGTCGCCACTGCAGTCGCGCTGGTGGCGGTGTTGCTCGCCACGCAGCCTGCT
>JAUVBO010000166.1 GCA_030591195.1 Pseudomonadota bacterium | reverse complement strand
CCGCCCCCGCCTTCCCCCCGGCGCAGACGCTCGGCGTTGACGTAGTCACCGCTCTGCTCGAGGAGGTCCGCGGCCCGGGCCGGCTCGCCCAGGGCGACCAGGGTCTCCACCGCCTGGCTCAGCTCACCGCCCTTGGCGAGGTAGATCGCCGCGACGTGGGCGATCTTGCGGCGCGCGGGCGCGAGGTCCCCGACCCGCGAGGTCTCGACTCCGAGGCTCGAGAGCAGCAGCTGGCCGGCTTCGGCGTGACGCCCCCGGCTCGCCAGCAACCGCGCAGCCTCCTGCGGAGCGCCGGCTTCGCGATAGAGCGAGACCGCCACGTCGGTGTCGCCCTGCCGCTCTCGCCGACGCGCCGCCTCGAGGGCGCGCTCTTGGTCGCCTCGGCCCAAGGTCACATCTCCCGGGGCGGCAAGCTGGCGCACATGCTCTCGACCTGATCGGGGTGGTTGGCCGCCTTCATCGCCTCATCGAGGGACACCAGCCCATCGCGCACCAGCGAGAAGATACAGTAGTCGAGGCTCTGCTGGCCCGAGGCCTCGTTGCCCACCGACTGGAGGTGACCCTCGATCTGGTGGACCTTGTTCTCACGGATCATGTGGGAGATGGCGAAGCTCTGCAGCAGGACCTCGAGGGCAGCGATGCGACCGTCGCCGTCCGAACGCTTCAGCAGCCGCTGGGCGATCACCCCCCGCAGCAACACCGAGAGGGCCCCGCGCATCTGGTCGCGGGACTCCTCGGGTAGCGCGTCGATGATCCGGTTGACCGCGCCGGGGGCGGTGTTGGTGTGCAGGGTGGCGAAGACCAATACGCCGGTCTCGGCCGCAGCCAGCGCGAGGTTGATCGTCTCCACGTCGCGCAGCTCGCCGACCACCAGCACGTCGGGCGCCTCGCGCAGGGCGGCCCGCAGCGCGGCGGCGAAGGTCTGGGTGTGGTCGCCGACCTGACGCTGGGTGATCACGCTGTGGAGCGGCTCGTGGATGAACTCGATCGGGTCCTCGATCGAGATCACGTGGCGGCTCGAGGTCCGGTTGATCTCGTGGACCAGGGCCGCGAGGCTGGTGGTCTTGCCCGAGCCCGTGGGCCCGGTGACGAGCACCAGGCCGTTCTGGAGCTTGATCAGCTTCTTGACCACCCGCGGCAAGCCGAGCTCATCGATGGTCGCCAGCTTGAAGGGAATCACCCGGAAGACGCCGCTGACGCCCCGCTGCTGGACGAAGACGTTGCCGCGAAAGCGGCCGACCCCCTCGATCTCGTAGATGAAGTCGACATCCTGATCACGCTCGAACTGCTCACGCTGCTCCTCGCTCATGATCTCGAGCAGGAAGCGCCGGGACTCGAGCTCCGACAGGCTGCGGAACGGCAGCGGGATCAGGTCTCCTTGGTGGCGGATCATCGGCGGCGTGCCGGCGTGGAAGTGCAGGTCGCTCGCCTTCTGGTCCACGACCAAGCGCAGGAAGGAGTCGATTCGCGCCATTTTCTCATCACCTCCGACCGAGCGAGCGCCGGCGCTCCTGCTAGGCTCGCGTCACTCGTGCCTGGCCCGGGTTGGTGCTCGACGGCCCCGTCAGTGCCGCGCCCGCGGCTTGCTGTCGGTCGCCGTCCCCGGTCGGGGACCTCGCCTCGACCTTGGCGCCGTCGTCCTTGCCAGCCTCGGCGAAGATCTCCTCGAATTCCTTCTTCACGTCGGCCTTCATGTAGGCCTCCTCCGCCGAGATCGCGCCCTCGCGGTAGAGGCGCATCAGCTGGCCGTCCATCAGCTGCATCCCCTGGTCCACCGAGGTGGCGATCACCGAAGGAATCTGGAACGTCTTGCCCTTGCGGATCATCGCCGCGATCGCGTCGCTGTTGAGCATCACCTCGGCAGCGAGCACCCGCCCCTGGTCGTCCTTGCGTCGGAGCAGATACTGGCAGACCACCGCCCGCAGGTTCTCGGCCAGGGTCGCCCGCACCTGGTCCTGCTCGGCCGCCGGGTAGGTGTTGATCAGCCGATCGACCGACGTGTGGGCCGAGACCGTATGGACCGTGCCGAAGATCAGGTGGCCGGTCTCGGCTGCGGTGACGGCGAACTGGATCGTCTCCAGGTCGCGCATCTCGCCGACGAGGATCACGTCGGGGTCCTGGCGCAGGGTCGACCGCAGGGCGTGGGTGAACGACCGGGTGTGGGTGCCGATCTCGCGCTGGTTGACCAGCCCCTTCTTCGACTCGTGCACGACCTCGATCGGATCCTCGAGCGAGATCACGTGGCGATCGGTGTTGCGGTTGATGTAGTCGATGATCGCCGCCAGGCTGGTCGACTTGCCCGAGCCGGTGGGGCCGCCGAAGAGCACCAGCCCGTGGCGGTAGTCGCCGAAGCGTTGCACCACCGGAGGCAAGCCGAGCTCCTCCATCCGCGACAGCTCGCCCTTGATCACCCGGAACACGGCGCCGAGGCCACCGTGCTGGTGAAAGACGTTGACCCGGAAGCGTAGCGCCGCCGCGCGAACATCGTAGGAGAAGTCGACCTCACGGCAGGCATCGAGCTGCTCCATCTGCGACAGGGTGAGCTGCGGCGTCAGCAGCTGCCTGATCTGCTCCGCGGAGAAGGTCGCGTTCGACAGCGGCGCGGTCTTGCCGAGCTGCTTGATGTACGGCTTGCGCCCCGAGGCGAGGATCAGGTCGTCCGCCTTGGCCTCGCAGGCCGCGACCAGCATCCGGTCGAGGAACGACTGGGCCTTGCTGCCGGCCGAGACGAACTCGCTCGACATCTCGATGTTCCAGTGGATCAACATCTCGCGGGCGGTGCGGGCCACCCGCGGGTCGGGGTCAGCGAGCAGCGGCTGGATCCGCGGCGCCATCTCGTTGGCCTCCAGCTCGCGCAGGGCGCTCAGGGCGGCGAGGCGGATGTCGCCGTCGTCACTGCCGAGCATCTCGGCGACGTGGGGCACCACATCCCGCGCGCCGATCTCGAGCAGCGCCTGGAGGCAGGAGAGCCGGATGTCGGCGTCGGCGCGCATCAGCTCGACGATGTAGGGGATCGCGCGCTCGTCCTTGAGCGCGACCATCGCCTCCACCGCCTTCTCCTTGACCCACCAGTCGCTGTCCTCGCGCGCGCGGGTGATCAGCGCGCCGAGGACCTGCGGATCGCCGAGGCGGCCGAGCACCTCGACGGCGAAGCGGCGGACCACGTCGTACTGATCGCTGAGCAGCGCGGCGATGTGCGGGATCAGCTCGCGGCCGGCCATCTCGACCAGCACGTCGGTCACCCGCTCGCGGACCCACCAGTCCTCGTCCCGCAGCATGCCGACGAGCTTCGGCCAGAGCTCCCGGTTCGGATCCTCGATCGTGCGAGCGATCTCCACCGCCATCCGCCGAACGTTGACGTCGCGGCTGCGCAGCAGCCAGATGATGACCCGGGAGACCTCGACCTTGCCCTCCTTGCTCAACCGTGAGAGCACCTCGCCGGCGCGGTTGCGGATGGCGACGTTCTTGCTCGACAGCGCCGCGACCACCGGGGGCAAGACCTCGGGCGTGCCGATGTTCTCGAGGCTGCTCAGGGCCTCCATCTGCAGCAGCTGCTGCCCCGAGCGCAGCTTGCGATCGAGGGCGCCCAGCACCTGCGGCGAGCCGAAGTGACGCAGGCCCCAGATCGCCGCGCGGACGATGTTCGGGTCGTCGCTGTCGAGGAAGTGCCCGATGTAGTTGAAATAGGCCTCCTCGGTCGCAAGCCCCGAGAAGGAGGTGACCGTCTGGACCACGACCTGGGCCGACGGCGCCTTGTCCTCGAGCGCGGTGAGGATCGCCTTGAGCGCCCGCGGCATCGCCTTGGCCATGTAGTGGCGATCACCGAGGTACTTCAGCGCCCTGAGCTTCTCCGGGGGCGATCCCCACTTGACGACGGACTGCAGCAGGTCGGTCGCGTAGTGGCCGGCCACCGGCAGCGCCGCGTCCATCGCCTCGACCCGGCCGGGAAAGCCCGGCTGCTCGACCAGGGCTCCCAGCACCTCGAGGACCGTCTTGCCGCCGACCTCCTTGATCACCTCGGCGACAGACCTTCGGAGCTTGACGTCGGGCGAGCGGAGCAGGTTGCACAGCGTCGCGTGCTCCTGGTGGCTGTTGACCTGCGGCAACAGCGGCGCGACCGCGTTGCGCACTCGCGAGTCGCCCTGACCGAGGGCCCTGACCAGCGGGGCGAACATCTCCTTGTCCGCGATCTCGGTGGTGACCTTCGTGAACAGCGCGCAGCGCTTGATGTGCGCCTGGAGATCGCCCACCAGCCGCTTGTTGGTGAGCATGTCGAGCATCTGTGAGACGATCTTGAGATCGAGCGGCGGCGCGCTGGCGGCCAGCGTCTCGAGCTCGCTGCCGTTGCTCCAAGAAGGAGCCTTGAACGATTTCAGCAGCTCTTTGACGGTCATCGTATCTGCCCGGCACCGACGCTCATGATCTGGGGCTGTCATGATACATGAGCGACTCGCCGTTTGAAATCCGTCACCACACGCGAGACAATCGATAGGCCCCCATCATCATGGAGTGTTTGATGTCTGACTGCCGTCCGAACCGCTATCTCCCGGTGATCTTGCTCGCGATCCTGCCCGCCTGTTCCTCGGGCGACAGCGGGCCGGCCAACACCGGCTGCCCGGTGCCCTGTGTCAGCCCCAACGTCTGCGACCTGAACACCAGGCAGTGCGTGCCGCCGGCCCAGGTGACCTGCCCCCAGGCCTGCCCGACGGGCACCGTCTGTGACGCGGCGACCAAGCAGTGCGTGCCCACCGGGACCCAGACCGGCTGCAACCCGGCGTGCACCGGCGCGATGATCTGCGACGCGGCGACCAACAAGTGCGTGCCCAACCCCAACGCCGGGGACTGCAGCCCGGCCTGC
Source organism: Pseudomonadota bacterium (assembly GCA_030591195.1). The sequence goes on along the minus strand of JAUVBO010000166.1, from coordinate 1,647 downwards.
GGCAACAACGCCTTCTGCTCGGTGCAGAAGGTCTGCACCTGCAACGGCGGCTTCGCCGACTGCAACGGCAACCTCGGCCAGGGCGCCGACGGCTGCGAGTGCAACGGCCCCTGCGAGGGAACCGAGTGCCAGGGCGAGGTCCAGGTCGGCTGCCGGCCGGAGGTGCTCAACGACTGTGGCGACGCCACCCGCTACTGCAACGTCGACCAGTGCGTCGCCTGCCCGGACAACAGCTACAACTGCGACGGCTTCCAGGACTGCGAGGAGCAGTTCGACTGCGCCAAGGACGGCTGCGAGCTGTTCGGCTCGAAGACCTGCGTCAGCCAGAACCAGTTCTGCGACCAGCCGACCAAGACCTGCAACCCGTGCCCGGCCGGCACCTTCAACTGCGATCGCGCCGCCGGCACCTGCGAGTGCACCACCTCGTGCGACGGCAGCAACTGCAAGGACGAGTGCACCTCGACTGTCGGCTGCACCGACACCGGCCAGTACTGCGACTTCGGCGTCTGCACGCCGTGCGACGGCGGTCGCTTCAACTGCGATGGGGCGGGCAACTGCGAGTGCGACACCCTGGGCTGCAACGGCGACCAGTGCGTCGGCGAGCGGGCCTGCGACTACTACGACGCGGACGGCTGCGGCGACAACACCAAGTGGTGCTACCAGAACGTCTGCCAGCCCTGCTCCAGCGGCTTCAACTGTAACGGCACCATGGGCTGCGAGTGCGACAGCGCGGGCTGCACCGGCGACCAGTGCACCGGCAAGTGCAGCGGCGGCGAGTGCTGATTCAGGCGCCCTCGCGCTCGCTGTAGCTGCGCCAGACGCGCACCGGGCGGTGCTTGCGACGGTTGGTGACCACGCGCTCGAAGTTGACCGCGTCCATCTCGAGCCACAGGTCGTCGCCACCGCCGTCGTCACCAGCGCCATCGACGATCTCGACCACCTTGGCGTGGGTCGAGTAGTAGCCGCCGAGCCAGACCCGGCTGTCGCAGATGTAGACCTCGTCGCCGACGGCGAGGGCGGTGGCCGCAGCCAGCGCGCGCGAGATGCGGGCCGGCGGCAGGGTGCCGGCGGGCTTGCCCTCGGCCGCCGGATCGGCCAGCTGGTCGCTGACGCGGGCGGTGGCCAGGGCGCGGCGGACCCGTACGGCCAGCACCGCGGCCACGCGCTGCAGGGCGACGCCGAGGCTGCCCCAGACCAGCCCCAGCTGGCGCTCCCTCGGCTGGGGCTTGGTAAACAGGGTCACCACCACGCCGATCAGCATGCTGACGCTGATGCCGTAGAAGGCGCGCATGTACTTGAACTGCTGCATGCCGGCGAGGATCCCCTCGTCGACCTGCTTCATCGGCACGCCGTGGGCGAAGGGCCTGATGATCTCCGGCCAGACCAGCGAGAGCGCGATCGCGAACAGGCCGCCGATCAACGTCGCCATCGCCGCCACCCTGGTGAAACGCCGCCAGAAGACGCTGAGGATCAGCGTCACTACCAGCGGCGGGGTGACCGCGGCGGTGAAGGCGCCGTGGGCGCTGTAGATCGACTCGAACTGCATGAAGAGCGGCACCAACAGCACGCCGATGCCCGTGGCGGCGATCGAGACGATCCGCGCCGCGCGCAGGGTCTGGCGCTCGGTCGCCTCGCGCCGGATGTACT
>JAUVBO010000504.1 GCA_030591195.1 Pseudomonadota bacterium | reverse complement strand
GTCCAGCGGACGATCGAGCGCAACGCCCGGCTCGAGTTCGAGTGCATCTGGGACGAGCACCAGCGTAGCGGCACCCCGCGCAGCACCCTGACGGACCAGCTGAGCGACCGGATCAACCTGCTGAACGACAAGATCCAGCGCTCGAGCCTGTGGGACGACGAGCGGCTGCGCGAGCGGGTGCTCGAGGACGCTTGCCCGGCGGCGCTGCTCGAGGCGGTCCCGCTGGCGGGGCTGATCGCGCGCGTGCCGGACAACTACCTCAAGGCGATCTTCGGCGCCCACCTGGCGAGCAGCTACATCTACACCCACGGGATGCAGGCCACCGAGGTCGAGTTCTACGACCACCTGCGGCGCTATCAACCGGCGCGCTGACCTCGCTCGCACTTTACCGGTTGAAAGATCCCCGCGATGTGTGGAAGATCCCGGCGCCGGGCGCGCGCGTGAGCGCAAGGCCGGACCGGCAGCGGGTGCAGGGCCCCCCACTCGGACCTCGCGACAGCTGAGGGTCGCACTGCGGCAGCGAAAAGTGTTTTGCGCGCGCGACCTTGCACCGCACCGGACGGGACACTGACACAAAGCAACCAGAAGGAGTCGAGCATGATTGTCGGCGTGATCGGTTCAGGATCCATCGGTCCGGACCTGGCCTACGGGTTCGTTTCTGCCCTCGCCCGGGTCAAGGGCGCCAAGGTCTACCTGCACGACATCAAGCAGGAGGCCCTCGATGCGGGGATGAAGCGGATCAACGGCTACGTGCAGAAGGGCCTGTCGCGCGGCAAGCTCTCCCCCAAGGCCGCGGCGGGGGTCGAGGCGGCGCTGATCCCGACCCTCGACCTCAAGGACTTCGCCGACTGCGACTACGTCCTCGAGGCCGCGAGCGAGGATCTCGCGATCAAGAAGGTGATCCTCAAGAACCTCGAGGAGACCGTCTCGAAGGACTGCCTGATCGGCTTTGCCACCAGCGGCCTGCCGCGGGCGCAGATCGCCGTCGAGGCCAAGCACCCCGACCGCTGCTTCGTCAACCACCCGTTCTTCCCCGCCTGGCGTGCGCTGCCGATCGAGGTCGTGCCGTCGCCCGACGAGGCGCTGACGAAGAGGATGTTCGATACGCTCAAGGCCCTCGGCAAGCTGCCGATCTGGGTCAAGGACGTCGAGTGCTTCGCCGCCGACGACATCTTCTGCTGCTACTGCGCCGAGGCGGCGCGGATCGTCGAGGAGGGCACGGCCACGCCCGCCCAGGTGGACAAGATCGTCAACGACGCCATCGGCGGCGGCGGTCCGTTCAACGTGATGGACCTGACCAGCGGCAACCTGCTCAACGTCCACTGCCTCGACCTGATGAAGGACGGCGCCCACGGCGGCAACGAGTGGTTCACCCCGCCGCCGATCTTCACCAAGCAGGCCAACACTCCCTGGCACGACCGCAAGAACCCCGGCGATCCGACCCACGACGCGGCCCTCGGCAAGAAGGTCCTCGACCGGATCCTCGCGGTGCTCTTCGGCCGCACCTACTATGTGATCGACAACGGGATCTGCGCCCCGGCGGACTTCAACTGGATGAGCGCCAACGCCCTCGGCTACCGCCGCGGCCTGCTCGATCTCGCCGAGGAGTTCGGCATCGACCGGGTCCACGACGTCTGCACCGGCTATGCGCAGCAGTACCAGGGCTACGAGGTGCCGCAGAGCATCGCCGAGAAGAAGCTCGTCAGCTTCAAGCGCAACGTCAAGCTCGCCCGCGACGGTGACCTCGCGGTCGTGACCATCAACCGCCCCGAGGTCAAGAACGCGCTCAACGAGCAGACGATGGCCGAGCTGAGCGCGACCTTCGCCGAGCTCGGCAAGGACGACGCGGTCAAGGGCGTGGTGCTGACCAGCGCCGATGGCTCCTTCGCCGGCGCCGACATCCAGGAGCTGGCGGTGCTCAAGACGTCGAAGGAGGCCGAGGACAAGTGCCTCCGCGGCCAGGCGGTGCTGGGTGAGATCGCCGCCTTCAAAAAGCCGGTGGTCGCGGCGATCAACGGCCCGGTGCTCGGCGGCGGCTGCGAGCTGTCGATGGCCTGCCACGGGCGGGTCGCTGGCCCGGCCACGATGCTCGGTCAGCCCGAGGTCAACCTCGGCATCATCCCCGGCTACGGCGGCACCCAGCGACTGCCGCGGCTGATCGGCCTCGAGCGCGGCCTCGACCTGCTGCGCACCGGACGCATGGTGATGGCCAAGCAGGCCTGCGCCTGGGGCTGGGCTCACGGCGAGGTGGCCACCGACCCGGTGGCGGCGGCCAAGGCCCTGGTGCACGAGCACCTCGCGGGCAAGGTCAAGCTGGCGCCGGTCAACCCCGAGCCGATGCCGATCCCAGCCGAGCTGCCGACGGTCGAGATCGGACAGCACTCGTTGACGGTCGACGAGATCCTCGTCGAGGTGGTCAAGGACGGCCTGAGCAAGTCCCTCGACGAGGGGCTGAAGGTCGAGGCGGCGGGCTTCGCGCGCTGCCACCAGACCGTCGACTATGACATCGGTATGAGCAACTTCATCCAGAATGGCCCCCGCGTGCCGGCGGCCTTTTTGCACGAGTAGACGGAGGAAGACGCGATGGGCAACGCAGCAGAGAATTCGATCGTCATCCTCGACGGCGCGCGCCGTACGCCCCGGGTCGATATCCTGATCAAGAACCAGGAGCCTGGCCTGTTTTCCCGCTTCAGCGCGACCCAGCTCGGCGGGATGGCGATCAAGGCGACGCTAGACGAGACCAAGGTCGACAAGAACCTGATCGGCCACGTCGTGATGGGCATGGCCCAGCACAGCCACCGCGACTCGATCTACGGCGCCCAGGGGATGCGCTGGCGCGGCGGCCTCGGCCAGGACGTGCCGGCGCTGACCGTGGCGCGGATCTGCGGCAGCGGCAGCGAGGCGATGGCCGTCGGCTGCGAGATCATCCTCGCCGGCATGCGCCACGACCAGAAGCGGCCGTTTATCGTCGTCGGTGGTGGCGAGAGCATGCAGTACCCGTTCTCCCTCTACAACTGGCGCGGGCGCAAGGTGGGAGCGGCGGTGCAGAAGTACGGCCCGGTGGACGTCAAGGGCCTGCCGCCGGGCACGGCACTGCAGGACTCGCTGCTGATGAACCTCTATGATCCGGGCGCCAAGATGGCGATGGCCAACACCGCCGAGGAGCTCGGGCGGCGCTACAAGATCACCCGTGCCGAGGCCGACACCTTCGGCTTCCGCTCCCAGACCCTGTCGAAGAAGGCCCGGGATGAGGGCTGGTTCGCCGAGGAGACGGTGCCGGTGAAGGTCACCGTCGACGCGGCGCGCGATCAAGTCCTCGTCGAGCACGACACCCACATCATCGACAACGTCACGCTGCAGAAGATGAACCGGCTGCGGGCGGCCTTCGAGCCCGGCGGGATCATCACCGCCGGCAACGCCAGCGCGGTGGTCGACGGCGCGGGGGCGATGGTCATCGCCCGCGAGACCGACGCTGAGAAGCACGGCTGCAAGCCGCTGGCGCGGATCGTCGGCGTCGGCGTGGCGGCCTGCGACCCGCAGATCATGGGCTGGGGCCCGGTGCCGGCGACCCGGAACGTGCTCGCGCAGACCGGGGTCAAGGCGAGCGACATCGCCCACGTGGAGCTCAACGAGGCCTTTGCCCCGCAGGCCCTGGCCTGCATCAAGGACTTCGCCGAGATGGGCATCGATCCGGAGCAGGTCAACCCGCAGGGTGGCGCCATCGCCCTCGGCCACCCGCTCGGCGCCACCGGCGCGATCCTCTCGCTGACCTGCGCCTACGCGGTGCGTCGCAAGAAGCAGCGCTACGGCCTGATCACGATGTGCATCGGTGGCGGCCAGGGCATCGCGACGATCATCGAGGCGCTCTGATTCTGATCCGCTGAACGCGTCGCCGGTGGCACAACCGTGGGCGCGATGAAGATCGCCGAAGTCTGGTAGGGTGGCTGCTCTCGTCCAGGGGGCCAGCGATGAATCGACACGTCTGCACCTTCTCACTGCTCCTGCTCGGCAGCCCGCTCGCCGGGTACGCGGCGGCGCCGAGGCCCGCCGCGTCACCGGTGCCGGCCAAGGCGGACAACCAAGCGCCGGAGAGGCTGAAGAAGGCGCAGATCATCAAGGTCGTCCGCCAGCACGCCAAGGAGGTCCGGCACTGCTACGACGTGGCCGCCAAGGCTGCGCCAAAGCTGGCGGGTCAGCTCGGCGTCGAGATCACCATCGGACCCTC
>JAUVBO010000747.1 GCA_030591195.1 Pseudomonadota bacterium | reverse complement strand
GTTGCCTCGGGCGACAGCGAGGTCAACGACGACGGCGCGCCCGAGGACCGGGGCACCGCCGAGGCGGCCGCCCCGGACCAGGGCGGCGGCCAGGACGGCGAGCCGGCCTGCCCAGCGGGCTGCTCCGGCGGCTGCGGCGACGGCCGCTGCCACGTCGACTGCGGCAGCAACGGCTGCAGCTGCCCGCCGGGGGTCGACTGCGTCGTCGACTGCGAGAGCAGCAGCTGCAACGGACCGGTCGACTGCGGCCTGGCCGATACCTGCGAGGTCAACTGCGGCGAGGGAAACTGCGACGACGACATCGACTGCGCCAGCGCCGGCGAGTGCACCGTCAACTGCAGCGGCGACGGCAGCTGCTCGAGCGGCGTCAGCTGCGGCGTGGGCCCCTGCTGGGTCGACTGTACCGGGGAGTCCTGCAACGGCAACATCTTCTGCGGCGACGCCTGCCTCTGCGAGGTCAACTGCGGCGACGGCTGCGAGGGCTCGATCACCTGCCCGCCGGGCTGCGACATCCCGGGGGAGACCAAGGGCTGTCAGGCGGGGCCCGCGGCCACCTGTGACACCTGCGTCTGAGTCCCGCCAGAGAGCTGACCAGCTCGCTACTTGATCGTGGTGAAGCGCATCTGGACGCCGACGAGCTCCACCAGGCTGGCGGCGCCGGCGGTCACCGCACCGGCGTTGAGCCGTAGCCTCGGCGCGAGGGCACCGGCTGGCACCGGCTGGTCGTCTTCGTCCACCGCCCGCTGGCCGGCCTCGTGGATATGACCGCAGATCGCAAACGGCACCTGGTTGCACTTGATCAGCTCGACCAGCGCCGGGTCGCCGACGTTGCCGGCGCCGGGCACGTAGTCGATGCCGTGGTTGCCGGCGCTCTTCGGCGGGCCGTGGGTCAGCAGCACGGTGGTGCCGGCGCCGGCGGCGGCGCTGGCCTTGATCAACCCCTCCACCGCCGCGAGCTCGGCCGCGCCATAGAGAAAGCCGTCGGTGGGCAACCACTTGGTCAGGTGATAGCCGGCGAGGGCGACGAAGCTCACGCCGCCCCGGGTGAAGCCACCGTGAGGCGACAGGTCGGAGACCTCGGGGTGCTTGGCCACCACCTCGGCGAGCGCCTGTTGATACATTGGCCGTGACTCGATGTTGCCGGCGATGACGTAGACCGGCAGCTTGCTCGAGGCCACCCGGGTCAGGGAACTGGCGAGCCCGTCGGCGCTGCTGTCGATGTCGCCCAGCACGACGAGGAAGCTGGCGCCCGCCGCCACCAGCGCGTCCACCAGCTGCCCGAGCTTGGTCGTGGCGCCGTGGATGTCGGTCAGCACCCCGAAGCGTAGCGAGCCGGCCGGTGACGCCGGGCTGTCGGGCGCCGGAGCCTGGGTGTCTCGCTGGGGACCGGCCTGATCGGGAGCCAAGGCGACGCTGTCTGCTGGCTGACGCAGGTCGGCTGTGTTGGCATCCAGGTCGCGGGCCACGCTGTCGCGCTTGGCACACCCGGTCAGGCTCACGCCCAGCGCCAACAGCACCGCGAGAGTGAGCGAGCCATCGCGTGACATCGAGTACCTCCGTGGCGGCAACCATATCGATCCCGGACGGGATCGCAACCCGGCGGTCGCACACGCCGGTAGGCAGACGACTGGATCGACGGGACAGCCTGCGGGATTACGGCGCCTTGCGGGCAGCACACCCTGGCATCCAATTTGCTTTTCCTCGCCCAGTACCAGGCGACCGATCCGGATGCACTCCAAGCTCGACATTCGTCATGCGATCACGGCCGGGCTCTGCGTGGTCCTGCTGACGGCCTGCGCCCACGATCTCGGAGACGCAAAGACCACCGGCTGCCCCGCACCCTGCCCGACCGGGACCTCCTGCGACCCGCAGAGCGGCGTCTGCGCACGACCGGGCAGCCTGCCCTACCAGGACAAGGGCTGCATGCCCCCATCCGTGACGTGCGGCCGGGTCTGCGCCGACCTCACCCGCGATCCGGAAAACTGCGGCGCCTGTGGCCTGCGCTGCGGCCCCCACGCCGTCTGCAAAGAGGCCTGCACCTGTGAAGAGGGCTTCGTCGACTGCAACGGCAGCTGGCTCGACGGCTGCGAGTGCGACGGCGAGTGCGACGGAACCGGATGCATGGGGGCGCAGCAGTGCTCGCCGAGCCAGGCGGACTCGTGCGGCGACGAGACCGCCTACTGCGAGAGCAACGCGCTCGAGTGCACCGCCTGCCCCGCGGGAACGCGCAACTGCGACGGGACCTTCGGCTGTGAGCACACGGGCGCGAGCTGCAAGCAGCCCCCCCCGACTCCGGTGCCCGTGCCGGAGTGCTCCTACGACGACACCAACGTCTGCGGCGGCGCGGACGACCAGTGGTGCACCTCGGCGGGCGCGTGCAAGAGCTGCTCGCCGAGCTTCTTCAACTGCGACGGAACCAAGGGCTGCGAGTGCAAGTACGGCTGCGACGGCATCACCTGTGCCGCCACCCCTTGACCCCTCACCGCATCGAGCTACTCGACCGAGCAGTCACCTCGTCAGCTGACGCGCACCAGCCACTCGAGGCCTCCAGCGACGAGCCGGTCACCGTCGCGAAGGCTCGATTCGGTCACCGGCAGGCCGTTGACGAAGGTCCCGGGCGAGCCGAGATCGACCACCACCAGCTGCCCGGGCGCGCAGCGCAGCTCGGCGTGATAGACCGCCAGGCCGCCCTCGGGGCCGCCCCGCAGCAGGCAGTCCGCCGCGGTGCCGATCCGCCACGCGCCGGGCGGCACTGTCACCGGCCCGGCCGCGGCTCCCAGGGGCACGAGAACGAAGGTCCCGGGGGCGGGAGCGGGAGCTGGAGCGGGAGCTGGAGCGGGGGCTGGAGCGGGGGCTGGAGCGGGGGCGGGAGCCGGGGTGGAAGCGGCAGCCGGGGCCTGCGCTTCATCGACGGGCTTGTTGCGCTGGCCAAAGATCAGCCAGGCGGCCAGCATCGACAGCATCAGCGCGCCGACGACGATCCCGATCATCAGCCAGGGCGATGCCTCGTCGCCGGCCGTGCCGCCGCCCTTGGAGGCCACCACGCGCAGCGGGTTGGAGCGCAGCAGGCCGTGGCTGATCCGCATCTCGTGGGCTTTTTTGCACCGGTCGGGCACGGGGAAGGTCAGCACCAGCTGCTGGTTGATCTCGGCCGCGAGGTTCTCCAGCTGACCCGGAATATCCGCTGGCCTGCGCGCCCAGCGCATGCTGCCGCCGCTGCGCTTGGCCAGCTCGCCGAGGTTGAGCAGGGGCGCCCGCTCGTCGGTTGCCGAGAAGGCCACGG